>JBKJKR010000549.1:0-4867 GCA_046597135.1 Acidimicrobiales bacterium
CATGACATCGATGTACTCATCGGTGCGCCGCACGAGCGAGGCGAAGTCGACCACGAGTGCCGCGAACTCGTCGGCCAGCCAGCCGGCGCCGATGCCGATCTCGATGCGGCCACGTGACAGCTGATCGGCGGTGGCCAACTGCTTCGCCAGCAACAACGGATTGCGCTGTGGCAGCACCAGCACCGCCGTGCCGAAGCGCATGGTCGTCGTCACCCCGGCCAAGAAGGCGAACAGCATCAGCGGTTCGGGGATCTGCATCTCGTCGTTGTCGTAGGGGTAGCGGCCGTGCGCCATGTACGGGTAGGTGGCCTGCTGTTGCGCGGGGAAGACGATGTGGTCGACGAAGAACATCGACTCGATGCCGAGCCGCTCGGCGTGCTGGGCGAACGGCACGAGGAAATCGGGCGACACGATCGGCGCCGAAGACCGGTCCGTGCCGCTCGGCCGCCCGATCAGATAGAGCCCGAAGCGCATAGCGGCAACGTAGCCCGAGCAGGATCCTCGGCGCCGGGGCTACCGTCAACAGCGCGGTGCACGACCCAGGGGGACCCACCATGAGCATGGCCGTCGACAAGACGAAGACCTGGCGCAAGGTCGAG
The DNA here is from genome assembly GCA_046597135.1 of Acidimicrobiales bacterium. GTDB lineage: Bacteria > Actinomycetota > Acidimicrobiia > Acidimicrobiales > WLNW01 > WLNW01. Next base: position 600 of record JBKJKR010000549.1, read on the forward strand.
GAGCGGCTCGCCGCAGAGCCGAGCGAACGCAAGCGCACCATCCTCGCCAACGTGCTCGCCCACATGAAGGCCGAGGCGGTGCCCGACCTCGACGGGCTCATGACCACGCTGGCCCCGAACCCGCAGTACCACTTCTGGGGACCCGCAGGGGACAGCGGCCCGAAGGGCACCGACGCCGTGCGCGCCTTCTACGCCGCCTTCGCGAGCTCCGGTGCACACCGCCTCGAGTACGACGTCGAGCGGCTCGTGGTCGACGACCACTGCGTGGTCCTCGAAGGCGTGATGCGCATCATCTACCCCGGCCGCACGCTCGCCGCGATGGGCCGCCCGGTCAACGACGTCGACGCCTGGTACCTCTACGAGGACCGCATGATCACGTTCTGGCCCTACGACGACGACGGCTTGCTCGTCGGCGAGGACAGCTACACCGTCGGGGTCGGCTTCGAGAAGATGCGCACGTTGTCGGTCGACGAGATCCCCGACCTTGTTTGAGGCACTGAAGAACCGCGACTTCGCGTTCTTCTGGACCGCCGCGGCCATCTCGAACGCGGGCAACTGGATGCAGGCGCTCAGCATCCCGTACATCGTCTACGAGCTGACCAAGTCGAACACGTGGCTCGGCATCACCGGCGCGGCCCTGTTCCTCCCATGCGTGGTCGGCACGGCGTGCATCGGCGCGCTCGTCGACCGCTACGACCGCCGCCGCCTCCTGCTGGTGCTGCAGTTCGCGCAGATGACCGCCAGCACCGCGGTGTGGCTGGTGTGGATCACCGGCATCGCCACGCCGACCAACATCGTCGCCATCGCCGCGGTCAACGGGTTCATCGGCGGCATGGTGAACCCGGCGTGGAACTCGTTCATCCCCATGCTCGTGCCACGAGACCTCATGGCCGGCGCCATCCGGCTCAACGCCATGCAGTTCGCGTTCGGACGCGCGCTCGGCCCGGTGCTCGCCACCGCGGTCCTGCACCCGTTCGGGCCGGGGGCCACCTTGTTCATCAACGTGGCCAGCTACCTGTTCGTGATCGGGGTGCTCGTGGTGCTGCGGCCGAAGACCACCGCGCCGGTGCGGGGCGAATCACCGTGGCGACAAGCCGTCGAGGGGTGGCGGTACGTGCTCGCTCGGCGATCGCTGCTCGTCGTACCGATCACCATGCTCGTGAGCGGGTTCTTCGGCAGCTCGCTGATCCAACTCGCGTCCGCGATCAGTGAGGAGCAGTTCCAGCACGAGGCGAGCTCCATCGGGCTGCTCGTCGGTGCGTTCGGTCTCGGGTCGGTGGTCGGCTCGTTCCTCGTCACCGCATACGGCGATCGCATGCGACGCTCCGACGTCCTGTTCGCGAGCTTCGGGTTCTGGATCGTCGGTCTGGCCGTGCTCGCGGTGTCGCCGAACTTCGGCACCGGGCTGCTCGGCCTGGGCATCATGGGCATCGCGCACGTCGGCACCGCCACCACCATGGCCACGGCGCTGAACCTCCAGGTGGACGAGGCCTACCGGGGGCGCGCCGCGGTGGCCCACATGCAGGGGATCCTGCTCGGCGTAGGCGTCGGCGCGTTGGGTCTCGCCCAGGTGGCGAACGCGACGTCGCTCGAGACGATGGAGCTGATCTCCGCCGCGGCGCTCGCCGTGTTCCTCGTGCTGGGTGCGTGGTTGTTCGCGAACTTCCGTTTGATCGACACGAACACCGCGTCGCCCGTCGCGGTGCGCCGACCCCACGTGGCCCAGCGCGCCTGACGCGGCGCGGCCGCACTTCCGGAGGGTCTCGACGCGTGGCGTGTCGTTTTCCTCCAGAAGTGGACCGGTCGAAGGGTGGCGCGCTCAGCGGATGCGGGGCTCGATCTTCTGGTGGCGCAGGTTGTTGGCGCGCTCGGCGGTGCCGCTCGCCCCGTCGACCACGTTGATGTAAAGCGGCGCCGAGTGGAACGCCTGCGCGAGGTTCGAGTGCTGTGCGGCCCAGATGGCCTTGACCGTGGACTCCATGGCCACCTGGTCGGGTGCGCTGGCGATGACCTCGGCCGACCAGCGGGCCGCGTCCATGAGCCCGTCGAACGGCACGACCTCGGACACGAGGCCGATCTCGTAGGCGCGCTTGGCACTCATTCGCTCGTGGCGACCGAGCAGCGACAGCCGCATGATCTCGCCGATGGGCATGCGCTGCAGCATGAGGATCGGTTCGTAGATGCACGGCATGCCATGGGTGACGTGCGGGTCGAAGAACGTGGCGTTGTCGGAGGCGATGATGAACTCGACCTCGCCGAGGATGTAGAACGCGCCGCCGCACGCCATGCCGTTGACAGCCGCGATGACCGGCTTCCACATGTCGTTGGTCTTCGGGCCGATGCGCAGCATGGGGTCGTCGATGATCATCTTCGACGCCGGCTGAGGATGGGCGTGCGAGAGGTCGATGCCCGAGCTGAACGCCTTCTCACCGGCGCCCGTGATGATGACGCACGCGACGTCGTCGTTGAAGCGCAGCTTCTTCCACACGTCCTCGAGCTCGACGATCTGCGTGGGGCTGAACGAGTTGTGCTTGTCGGGCCGGTTCAGCGTGACGGTGGCGATGCCATCGGCCTCTTCGTACAGCAAGCACTCGTAGTCGGACACCAGCATCTCCCTCGTCTCATCAGGTCCCATCCCGTCGGGACCGCGGAACACGGTAGCCGCGGCCCGCCCCGCCTGACCGAGGTGGGCGCGTCCGGCCGCACCGCCTGGCACTTCCGGAGCGTGCCGACGCGTGACGTGTCTCACGATCCTCCAGAAGTCGGCCCGGCCTGGCGCGCCGGCGCTGGTCACCCGTCGACGAAGGCGTCGTTACCCGACGACTCGTAGAGGCCATCGAAGAGCGCGAGCGGTGGATCGTGCGGTGAGGGGGTGCGGGCGCGCGAGGCCATGATCCCCTCGCGCTCGCGCAGCGCATGCATCGACTCGCGCCGGCCGGTGTACTCCGGCCGCTGCCGCAGCATCCACACCACACCTTCGGCCGCGACCTCGCACGGCTCCCACGTGTCGTGGTCGGCACCGGGTGCGTTGGCGAGGAACCCCTCCGATGCGACGGGCACGTCGATGCGGAAGCAGTTCACGTTGGTGCCCTGGTCATGCAGCTCACGTGCCGCGTCGAGCGTGAGGTGCTCGAGCGCCAGCTTCGACATGCCGTAGGCCATGAGCCCGTCGACGGGGATGAGCGCGGCGGCCGACGACACGTTGACGATGGACCCGCCGCCGGCGCGGGCCATGTGCGGCGCCGCCTCGCGCATGGCGACCAGCGGGGCGATGACGTTGACGTTCATGATGAGGTCGTATCGCTTGCGCGGGATGTCGAGCCCGCCGACGAACGTGATGGCCGCGTTGTTGACGAGCAGATCGACCCCGCCGAAGTGTTCGACGGTGCGCGCCACCATGGCCACGATGTCGTCCTCGTGCGCGAGGTTCGTGGGCACGGCCAGTGCGGCACCACCGGCGGCGACGATGCGATCGACGGTTGCATCGACCGTGCCGGGTAGCCGAAACGGGTTCGCCGCGGTGGCGCGCGCCGCGCACACGACCCGGCAGCCCGCGGAGCCGAGCGCGACGGCTATCGCCGCGCCGACGCCCCGGCTGGCGCCGGTGACGATCGCGACCTTGCCCGCAAGGTCACGAGCGACCCCGCCGGCGGCCGGGGTCATGCGTTCACGTCGACCACGACGCGCCCGCGCACCTTGCCTGCGAGGATCTCACCGGCCAGGCCGATGACCGCGTCGAGCGGCACCACCGTGGTCATCGCGGCGAGCTTGTCGGCCGGCAGGTCGGACGCAAGACGACGCCATGCCTCGACCCGCTTCGCATGCACCACGTTGACCGAGTTGACGCCCGCGAGCGTGACACCGCGGAGGATGAACGGCGCGACCGACGACGGGAGGTCCATGCCTTGGGCGAGGCCACAGGCCGCAACGCAACCGTTCTCGTGCGTCATCGACAAGACGTTCGCGAGCGTGTGGCTGCCCACCGCGTCGACCGCACCGGCCCAGCGCATCTTGCCGAGCGCGCGCGCCGGGCCCGACAGCTCGTCGCGCGGCACGATCGTGGTGGCGCCCAGCATGTGCAGGTAGTCGGCCTCTTCGGGTCGGCCGGTCGACGCGTGCACCTCGTACCCGAGCTGCGCCAAGATCGCCACCGCGACCGAGCCCACGCCGCCTGCTGCGCCCGTGACGAGCACCGCGCCGAGATCGGGCGTGATGCCGTGGGCCTCGAGCGCGAGCACGCACAGCGGGCTACACGTCCATGCTGTGCG
>JBKJKR010000614.1:0-4705 GCA_046597135.1 Acidimicrobiales bacterium
GTCGCGAGCGGCTGCAACGCAACCTGCGTGCGCGCGCCGCGGTCAACAGCGCGGTGCGCCGCGCCATGGAGCGCCAAGGCTTCGCCGAGGTCGAGACCCCGATGCTCATGCCGTCGACGCCCGAGGGTGCGCGCGAGTTCCTCGTGCCGTCGCGCAAGGAGCCCGGGTCGTTCTACGCGTTGCCGCAGAGCCCGCAGTTGTTCAAGCAACTCCTCATGGTCGGCGGCTTCGACCGGTACTTCCAGATCGCGCGATGCCTGCGCGACGAAGATCTGCGCGCCGACCGCCAGTACGAGTTCATGCAACTCGACGCCGAGATGAGCTTCGTCGATCAGGACGACGTGCTCGCGGCCATCAGCGAAGCGGTGCTCGACGCAGCCGAGGCCGTCACCGGCGAGCGCCCCGACACGATCCCGCAGATCACGTGGCACGAGGCCATGGACCGCTTCGGCGTCGACAAGCCCGACCTTCGCTTCGCCATGGAGCTCGTCGAGCTGACCCCGATCTTCGCGGAGACCGGCTTCAAGGCGTTCGCCGGCGCCGCCAGCATCAAGGGCATCCGCGTGCCGGGCCGCGCCGACGAGTTCGGTCGCAGCAAGCTCGACACGCTCACCGATCGAGCGAAGAAGCTCGGGGCCAAGGGTCTGGTGTGGATGCGCGTCGGTGCCGATGGCACGCTCGATTCACCGGTCGCGAAGTTCCTCGTCGAGACCGAACAGCATGCGTTGCGCGATGCACTCGCCGCCGAGCCGGGCGACCTGCTGTTGATCGTGGCCGACGAGTGGATGACGAGCTGCGAGGTGCTCGGTCAGCTGCGCAACGACCTCGGCCGTCCGCCGGTGCACGAGGGGCCGTATCGCTACGTGTGGGTGGTCGACTTCCCGATGTTCGTCGGCGTGAGCGACGGCGGCGTGCCGAAACCCGGACACCACCCGTTCACCCGTCCTCATCCTGACGACATCGACAAGCTCGAGTCCGATCCGATGAACGTGCGCAGCCGCGCCTACGACCTCGTGCTCAACGGTTGGGAGCTCGGTTCGGGATCGATCCGCATCCACGAGCCCGAGCTGCAGCAGCGCATCTTCAACCTGCTCGGCATCGCGCCCGAAGAGGCCATGAAGCGCTTCGGGTTCTTCCTCACCCCGTTCCGCTACGGCGCGCCGCCCCACGGCGGGTTCGCGTTCGGCATCGACCGCCTGGTGGCCATCCTCGCGGGCGAGGAGAACATCCGCGAGGTCATCGCGTTCCCGAAGACCCAGTCGGGCACCGACCCGATGACCAACTCGCCGACGCCGGTCGACGCCAAGCAGCTGCTCGACCTCGGGCTGCGGGTGCTCCCCAAGGTCGAGTGATCTCGGCGAGACGTCTCGCTCGGCGAGACGTCCTGCTCAGGTGAGCTCGAGGTCGAGGACGACGCTGCCCGCGGGGGCGGTGGGGTAGTTCAGGTCGGCGGGCCCCTTCTTCGGTTGGGGGCCGATCGCGTGCAACCGCAACGCGAGCGCTTCGTCGCCGCGGCGTGCGAGCGATGCGTGAGGTCCCACACGATCGTGGTCGTACCCGAGCCGTTCGAGCTCGGCCAGCACCTCGGCATCGACCTGTTCGAGGGTGGTGCTGGTGGTCGCGAACACCGCCCGACGGACCACGTCCGCGCCGTGCACGAGGGTGAGTGGTGCGAGACCGGCGGGCATGGCGATGCCGGCGAGCGCGTCGGCGAGGGTGCTGCGCACCCCAGCGACCGACGACCGTGCGGGCAGCGGCAGCGTGCGCGCCGCGGGTTCGGGCTTGGTGGGGGCGGGCGGGGGTGCCGACGCGGCGGACTCGGCCGCGGCCATGGCGGCGCGTTCGCTGACCCGTTGGGCGAGCGACTCGATCAGCACGGAGCCGGCCGATGAACCCGCCGAGGAGCGTGCCTCGACCGCGTTCGGCCGGGGAGTGGAGGGTCTGGAGATGCGCCGGATTGCCCGACGGGTCATCACGACGACCGAGATGGCGAACCAGACCCAATAGATGACGACGAGCACCTGCATACGTCTTCTTTCGGCAGGCCGTACGCCGCCTTTACCATTTCAGCTGGTCCAGTGGCTGGCGTCTCGATGTGCGACTACGGTCACGCGTGACGTGAAAGGAAAGGTGATGGCGTTCGACCTCGACGACCTGACGATGTGCTTCGCGGGCTTCCGTGCCGACCCGATGCACTGCACCGAGGCGTCGCTGCTCGAGCTGGTCGATGCCGGCATCGCCAGTGGATTTCGTGGCGCCTCGATCTGGGCTGCGATCATCGAGCCGCTGGCCGCATCAGGGCTGGCGCCGAAGGACGTGGCGCGTCTGTGCGAGCACCACGGCATGCAGATCCGCATGGTCGAAGCCCTCACCGAGTGGACCTCAGGTGATCGACACGGCATCGACGCCGCGGCGTTGCCGTTGTTCGCGTTGGCGCGCGACCTCGGCGCGGAAGAGATCCTCACCGTCACCATGGACACCGAGCCCGTCGACCTCGCCTGCGCCTCTCGTGGTTTCGCGTACGCCTGCGACCTCGCGGCGCGCGACGGGCTGCGGCTCGGCATCGAGTTCCTGCCGTGGACCGGCGTGCCCGATCTGGCCACCGCGTGGGCCATCGTCGAACGCGCCGGGCGCGAGAACGGCGGCCTCGTGCTCGACACCTGGCATTGGCAGCGCCAGCCCGGCGGCCCCGATCACGCGACGCTGCGCACCATCCCCGGCGATCGCATCCACATGCTCCAGGTGAACGACGTCGCGGCCGAACCCGGCGCCGATCTCCTCACCGAGACCATGACCGGGCGCTTGCTGCCCGGCGATGGCATCGTCGATTACCCCGCACTGTGCGCGTCGCTCGACCACATAGGCGCCGAACCCAACGTGGCCCCCGAGATCTTCAACCCGGCGCTCGCGGCACTCGGGCCCGAGGAGCTCGCCCGGCGCGTCAGCGTGAGCACCCGGCGCGTGCTCGGCGCCTGAACGCGGGCACACTCGTACGGGTGAGCGACCTCTTCTCCCACGCAGCGTCCGAACGGCTGTCGCGACGCGCGCCGCTCGCCGTGCGCCTCCGACCCCAACGTCTCGACGACATCGTGGGTCAGGATCACCTGCTCGGCCCGGGCAAGCCGCTCCGCACGTTGATCGAGGCCGACCGCCTGTCGTCGGTGATCCTGTGGGGGCCACCGGGAACCGGCAAGACGACGCTGGCCCAGCTCATCGCCCGCTCGAGCGAGAAGGCCTTCGAGCAGCTCTCTGCGGTCACCGCCACCGTCAAGGACGTGCGCGAGGTCATCGCGGCGGCCGAGATGCGCCTCGGCACCAAGGAGCAGAGCACGATCCTGTTCCTCGACGAGGTGCACCGCTTCAACAAGGCGCAGCAGGATGCGTTGCTGCCGTCCACGGAGTCCGGCCTGCTCGTGCTCATCGGTGCCACCACAGAGAACCCCTTCTTCGAGGTCAACCCGCCCTTGTTGTCGCGCTCGACGCTGTTCCGACTGAACGCGCTCGACGACGAATCGATCGTGACCCTGCTGCGTCGCGGGCTCACGTTCGAGGACGCCACTGCCACCGAGGACGCCCTGGCGCACGTCGCGTCCCGAGCGGCCGGCGATGCGCGGCATGCGCTGACCTTGCTCGAGGTGGCGGTGGCGCTCGCCTCGGCGCGCGGCGCACCCATCGAGGTCCGCATCGACGACGCCGAGAACGCAGCGAACGCCAAGGCGCTGCGCCACGGTCGCGACGCGCACTACGACCTCATCTCCGCGTTCATCAAGTCGATCCGCGGATCGGATCCCGACGCCGGGCTGTACTGGCTCGCGCGCATGCTCGACGCAGGCGAGGACGCCCGCTTCATCGCCCGGCGGCTCGTGATCCTCGCATCCGAGGACGTGGGCATGGCCGACCCGCTCAGCCTCATGGTGGCCGACGCCGCCGCCCGGGCCGTCGAGTTCGTGGGCCTGCCCGAAGCGCAGCTGAACCTCGCCCAGGCGGTCGTGCACCTCGCCACAGCCCCGAAGTCGAACCGGGTCACCATGGCCCTCGGTCGGGCCCAAGCCGACGCACGGGGTGCGGGTCGCGGCGAGGTGCCGATGCACCTTCGCGACGCGCACTACAAGGGCGCCCGCACGTTGGGCCACGGTGCGGGTTACGAGTATCCGCATGATGATCCCGCCGGTTGGGTACCGCAGGAGTATCGTCCAGCGGAGGTTCGCGACAACGTGTATTACGAGCCATCCCGACACGGCCACGAACAGGAGATCGCGCGCACGATGACCACGCGATCGACGAGCGCTCCGTCGACGAAGGATCCCGACCAGGCCGGCGACGATGAACGCGGGTGACCTGGCCGCTGTCGTCGTCACCATCGTCAGCCTCGGCGCGACCGCGCTGCTCACCATCGCGGTGCTGTCGCTGCTGCGCACGATGCGCGAGCTGCGCGGCGTGCTCGACACGCTGCACGACCAGACGATGCCGCTCGTGGACGACCTGCGCACCACCATCGACCAGGCCGGCGTCGACCTCGAACGGGTCGAGGGCATCCTCGACTCCGCCGAGCGCATCACGCACACGGTCGACTCCGCGTCCAAGCTCACGTATCGGGCGCTTTCCCCGCCGCTGATCAAGACGTTGTCACTCATGAGTGGCCTGCGGCGCGCCGGTCGCCGGCTCCTCGGGCGTCCGTCGCCCCCGGCGCCCGCACGCCGCGTAG
>JBKJKR010000015.1:0-3985 GCA_046597135.1 Acidimicrobiales bacterium
ATACGCGATCGCCGCCTGCACGTCGTCGAGCGCGGCGGGCCACGACGCTTCTTGGATGAGTCGATAGTTGATGGTGAGCGCCACGAAGCCGTCGGCTGCGAGGAACGCGGCATGCCGCGCATGCATCGCCGAGTGGCCGGCCATCCATCCGCCGCCGTGCACGAACACCACGGCGGGGAACGGACCGTCACCCATGGGTGGTGTGAACAACGTGCCGGTGAGCGCGCGTCCGCTGCCCTGGCCGTAGGTGACCGTGCGCCCGGTGACACCGGCGGGGCGCTCGGCATGGAACGCGCGCACCGCGTCGATGGTGAGGTGCGTGCGACCCTGCGACCGCAAGAGGTCGGTCATCATGATCCACGACTGATCGGCGCGGGTGTTCTCGTGTGCCTGTGCCAGCTCGACGGTTCCCATCGAAGCATCATGGCTCAGCAGGGGCGATCGTGCGTGACGACGCACTCGCGCCGCGCCGCTTCGACGCGCGCTGTCAGGTGGTGACCGGCGGGTTGAACGGCGGGTCGGGCAGCACCTCGATGCCGAGGCGCGCCGAGAGCTCGTCGAAGCCGGTGCGATCCTGCCCCGAGCGCACACCGATGCCGGGGAAGGACTCGAGCAGGTACGCGCCCTCGGGGCCGGCCACGAGGGGGCCGAAGTACGTGCCGGGTTCGAGCACGATGGCCGTGCCCTCGGGACACCACACGTCGCCGATGTGGATGCCACCCGACAGGATGTAGATCAGCTCTTCGGAGAAGTGCGAGTGCTTGGCCAGCGCGATGCCCGGGTCGTACCACGTGTGGCAGATGGTGCGGTGCTCACCGAAGTCGACGAAGCGGTTCTTGACCACGCTGCGCACACCGTTCACGAGCATGACGCGCACCTCGTGCCACGGCAGGTCGTCGATGTGCTTGATGTGCAGGCCATCGTGCGCGCCCGGCGCCTTGGCCCGCAGATGCACCTCGACCGCGTCGGCCACCGCGTCGGGGTGCTCCTCGGTGACCAGGTGGCCGGCGCCCGCCAGGATCTCGATGTCGCACGACGCGATGCCGGCCGCGAGCTCGGTGGCGTGCTGCACCGGAACGACTTGGTCGGCCTGGCCCCAGATGAGTCGCGTCGGCGCACCGATGCGATAAAGGCGCTGCGCGGACAACCCCTCGGGCGCGATCAAGGCGAGCTTCGCGACCCGAGGAGGCGAATGTGCCGCGAGCTCGGCGGCGAGCATGCCGCCGACGCCGTGACCCACCACGGGAACGTTGGTGAGCCGGAGCGCATCGAGCACGTCGTCGCACACCAGCGCCATCTCGTGAACGTTCCCCGCGCGTGGAGCGCAGAACGCGAACACCTCGAAGCGCTGCGTGAGAACGTCTGCGAAACGAGTGTCGGGCGAGCCTTCGGCGTCGGGGAGGTACACGACCTTGATGCCGTGTCCACCTCGGAGCACCTCGATGTCGAGGCCGCCTGCGGTGCGCACGATCGTCGAAGTGAGCGTCACGGCGCGGACGTTACTCCACCAAGTGCACCGGGTCGCCGAGGATGCTGGCCCGCCAGGTGGTGCGGTCGGTCGGGGTTCCGCCGCCGAAGTCGTAGCTCACCTTCCACCAGCAGTCGGTGCTGCAATACCGGACGACCCGAAGGTGCCGGTGTTCCCGGTGAAGATCGACATGTCTCCGCACCACCGCCCGACAAGGAGCTGCGCACCGCGTACTGTGCGGTCGCGTTCCCTTGGTCGGGTTGCCGACGCCTTGCGTGGCGATTTTGTCGAGTCCGTGATCGATCCGTCACGGTCCGTCACCGCACCGGCCGCGATCCGCCCGACCGCAGATGTGACCATCGCTACACTCACCAGGAACGGGACGTCGTCCCGTGGACCGGGGGGTCGAGAATGGCGCGCTTCGATGTGGTCATCCGCGGGGGCATGGTGGTCGACGGCACCGGCAGCAGCCGCTACCGCGCCGACATCGGCATCCGCGACGGGGTCATCGCGGAGATCGGTCGCATCCCGGCCGAAGAGGCCGACGACGTCCTCGACGCGAACGGTCTCGTCGTCGCACCGGGTTTCATCGATCTGCACACGCACTACGACGCGCAACTGTTCTGGGATCCGTACTGCTCCTTGTCGGGCTGGCACGGTGTCACGAGCGTGGTCATCGGCAACTGCGGGTTCGGGTTCGCGCCGGTCCAGCCCGACGCACGCGAACGCGCCATGCTCACGATGGTCCGCACCGAGGCGATCCCGCTGAAGTCGATGCAGCTCGGCATGCCGTGGGACTGGGTCAGCTTCCCCGAGTTCCTCGACTCCGTCGATCGCACACCGAAGTCGGTGAACGTTCGCTCGTTCCTCCCGATGAACCCGGTGCTCATCGAGGCCATGGGCTTCGAACGTGCGAAGGCCGGGGAGGTGCCGACCGACGAAGAGCACGCGACCATGATCCGCATCCTCGGCGATGCGCTCGACGCGGGCGCCGGTGGGTGGTCGGTGCAGCGACTCCGGCCCGAATCGGGCGCGAACGTGCAACGCGATTTCGATGGCTCGCCCATGGCCACCGACCTGATGCACACCGAGACGTGCGTGAAGCTTGCCGAGGTCCTGGCCGACCGCAGACGCGGGTTCATCCAGATGACCATGGCGGGCGACCCCGCCATCGTCGACGAGTCGAAGAAGACGTTCGAACTGCTCGCCCGGGTGAGCGGCCGGCCCGTGCTCTACAACGTGGTCACCGCGATCGAGCACGACCCATCGATCCACCGCAACACGCTCGCCTGGCTCGACCGGTGCCGCAAGGAAGGTCTGCAGGTGTACGGCTGCGCGATCACCACCCGCAACGCCCTCATGTTCACCTTCGAGGACTGGAACCTCTTCGACGAGGCCGACGCCTGGCGCGAGGCCACCATCGGCTCGCTCGAGGAGAAGCTCGACAAGCTCGCCGACCCGGCGCGGCGCCCCGCGCTGCGCGACGCCAAGCTCATGGCCGCGACGTGCCCCATCGACCAGATCGTGGTCCTCGGCCCGAAGTCCACCGAGACGATGCAGTGGAAGGACCACACCATCGCCGACATCGCCGAGGCCACCGGCAAGCACCCGGTCGACGTGCTCCTCGACATCGCCGTAGCCGACCGGTTGCGCACGACGTTCTACGCGGAACCGCTCTACACGAACGGCGCGATGCTCAAGGAGATCCTCGACTTCAAGTGGACCATCCCCGGGGTGAGCGACGGTGGTGCGCACACCAAGTTCCTCACGGCCGGCACCTACCCCACCGAGCTCATCACCGACGCGGTGCGCGACATGGGCATCCTCGAGCTCGAGGAGGCTCACTGGCGGCTGTCGGCGTTGCCGGCCCACTGCGCCGGCTTTCGAGACCGCGGCACCCTCGAGGTGGGCAAAGCCGCCGACATCGTCGTCTACGACTACGACAACCTCGCGCAGGGGCCGGCCGAGGTGGCGCACGATCTCCCCGGCGGCGAATGGCGACGCGTCCGCAAGGCCAAGGGGTTCCGGTACGTGCTCGTCAACGGTCAGGTCACCATCGACGACGACAAAGAGACCGGTGTCGCATCGGGCAAGCTCCTGCGCGACCGTTAGCGCATGTCTTTCCTCGAGGTCACCACACCACGCCCGCACGTGGCGCTCATCCGACTGAACCGCCCGGAGCGCATGAACGCCATGTCGTTCGATGTCATGGTCCCGTTCCGCGAGGCAATGGAGACCATCGGGCGCGACAACGACATCCGCGTGTGCGTGATCACCGGTGTGGAACGAGGTTTCTGCTCGGGGGCCGATCTCGAGGACTCCGGGTCACCGCCCAACATCGCCGGGCTCACCGTGTCGGGCATCGCCGTGCGCGCCATGGAGTACCTCAGCGATCTCGTGCCCGCCATGCGCGCCATGCCGCAACCGGTGATCGCCGCCGTCAACGGCGCCGCGGTCGGCGGCGGCATGTGCCTATCGCTCGGCGCCGACATCCGCATCGCCGCCGAGGCCGCGTAC
>JBKJKR010000273.1:0-4431 GCA_046597135.1 Acidimicrobiales bacterium
GTTGGGCTCGCTCACCGGCATGCGACCGATCGCACTGCACCGCGAACAGCAGCGGTTCGCGCGCGAGGTCGAACCCGATCTGCTCGCGGCCATCGTCGAGACGGTGCGCGAGCGACTCGTGCCGCACTACGACCGCCTGGTGCAAGGGCTCGACCTGCCGTCGCGCTCCGCATTGGTCGACGGGCTGCTGGGCGCGATCGGCGCCGAGCGTGACGCACTGCGCACGGGCGTCGTCGAATGCGTGCGCCGCTGGCTCGCCGGCGTGATCGACGACCTCGTCGCCGCGGCCTACGTCGACGCGTCACCGGTCACGCCCCGCAGCGCCTGACCCCGCGTGCCACGTAGACGCCAACCGCCATTTCCCCATGTCATCACCGGCGAACCAGATCTAGGATCCGGACATGGGACCCCGCGGCGACATGCCTGGTGCCCTGTATGGCCCAGGCGCACGACAGCTCCAGGACGAGTTCGACTCGCGCCGCCTCGCCGACCGACTGGTCGAGGTGACCCTCCACGGTGCGCTCGACGACGGTGACATCGCGCTCGTTCGCGACCAAGCCGCCGTGTGGGTGGCCACCGTCGACGCCGACGGTTGGCCCGACGTCTCCTACAAGGGCGGTGCGCGCGGGTTCATCGAGGTGGTCGATCCGACTGAGCTGCGCATGCCCGTCTTCAACGGCAACGGCATGTGGCGCACCCTCGGCAACATCCGCGACAACGGCCGCGTCGCGTTGCTCTTCGTCGACCAGGACCGGCCTTGGCGCATGCGCGTGCACGGCACGGGCGTCGTGCACACCGACCCCGCCTACACCGACGCGTTCACCGAGGCCGAGGCCGTGCTCGCCATCCACATCGCACGGGTGTTCCCGAACTGTGGCCGCTACATCCACCAGAACGGCGAGATCTCGCCCTACGTGCCGCAGCCGGGGCAGGTCACCCCCATCCCCGATTGGAAGCGCCTCCCGGTCCTGCGCGAGGTCCTGCCCGCGCACGACCCCGCGCTCGACTGACCCGCGGCGTCTACTGTCCCGTTTCGCTGATTCACGATTTCAGCGCTTGGGGGCGACGCGAACGCGGCGCCGGGGGAGCCGATCCGCATGAGCCGTCAACCGAGTGCGTTCACCTGCACCATCACGCCGTTCGACGCGTCGGGTTCGCTCGACGTGGAGGCGTGGCAGTCGCACACCAGCCGCATCGGCGCCGCGGGCATGGGGATCTACGCCGGCAGCGCGTCGCCGGGCGAAGGCCACGCGCTCACGCTCGCCGAGACCGAGGTGCTCTACGGCACCGCGGTCGACACGCTGAAGGGCCACTCGCCGGTGCGCGCCATGGGGGTCGAGCCGCGCCACGCCACCCAGCTGCTCGAGATCATCCACATCGCGGAGAAGGTCGGCATGGAGGCCATGCAGATCTACTCGCTCGACTGCGGCCACGGGAACGTGCCCCGCGAGACCGAGCTCGAGGCGTACTTCAGCAAGATCCTCGACACCATCACCATCCCGGCGGTGATCTCGAGCCACATCTTCAACGGGTACGTCCTGCCGATCGACATGGTCGACCGCCTGCTCGGCAAGTACGACAACATCGCCGGGTTCAACGTCACGAACACCGACATCCCCTACGTGACCCGGTTCGTCGACATGGTCGACGGGCGATGCGACGTGCACGTCGGGGGGGCCATGCAGGCGCTGATCATGCTGGCGCTCGGCGGCCAAGGGTTCCTGTGCACCGAGGGCAACATCATCCCGTCGGTCTGCATGGACGTCATCAAGGGTTTCGAGCGCGGCGACCAACAGGCCACGTTCGACGCGTACGCCACGGTGATGCGGTTCTTCGCGCTGAACCGGTTCGCGGGCGGCAGCATGCGGTTCCTCAAGAGCGCCATGCAGACCCTCGGCCTGCCCGGCAGCACGTTGCGCGAGCCGTTCCTGGCGCTCACCGAGGCAGAACACGAGTCGGTGGCCGCGTCGCTCGAGGCGTTCACCGCACGGACCGGGGTCGAACTCCCCCGGGGTTAGGCCGGCTCCCGTTCAGAGCATCCGTTCGCGCACGGTGTCGGCCCGCACCGTGCCCTCGACGGGTCGAGCCGGATGGATGCGCGCCGTCTGCAGATGGCGGCGCGCCGCCGCAGCGGTGGTGGGCCCGTCGCCCGTGCGGATGAGCGCCTGGATCTCGTCGTGCTCGCGATACGCGCGCCGCGTCACCTCGAGGTCCATGCCCTGCCCCTCGGCGTGCGCGGCCAGCGCGGAATCTCGCGCGTGCGCCGACCAGATGGCTTCGAGGGTGCCGAGGAGGATCGCGACCGTGTCGTTGCCGCACAGCTCGGTCAGCGACTCGTGCCAACGACGCGCCGCAACGGACGCGGCGTCGGCGTCGCCCCGCGCGATGCCCGCCGCGAGATCGGCCTGGGTGGCTTCGAGCACCGGGAGCACGACCTCGTCGCGGTCGGGGCGCTCGGCGCACAGCTGGGCCACGAGCGGCTCGAGTCGTTCGACCGCGAGTGCGACATCGCGCAGCTCGGTCTGACGCGCCTGGAGCACGAGCCCGACGGTGTACGCCGCGGTGCGCGCCGTCGGCACGCGTACGACGGAACCGCCGACGTTTCCGCGCATCACGCGCAGCAGGCCTTCGGCCTCGAGGATGCGGCACGACTCGCGGACGGCCGCCTTGGTGACCCCGAACTCGGCCGCCAGGTCCTCCTGCTTGGGCAGCAGATCGCCGTCGGTGATCTGACCCGAGAGGATGCGTTCGCGGAGCCGGCCGGCGATGACCTCGGCTGCGCCGAACCATCGGATCGCCTTGCCCGGCGGTCGCTGCCCCGGCTGTCGCTGCGTGGTCACGCTCGGGTGCTCCTTCATGCGGGCGCTCGTCACCCTCAGCCTTACGGCGACGACAGCATCGTATCGGTCACATCCTGGCGCCTTCGACACGTCGCACTGAAGTTCTATTACAGTAAAACAGATCCCTGCCCGGCCGCCCGCCTGAGGTCCGCATGACCATCACCACCCCTTCGACCACCCCCGCCACGAACGGCTCGCGAGGCGGCGCCGGCGCCGCGGCGCCGAGCTACCACCTCATCTCGGCCGACAGTCACGTGAACGAGCCAGGTGACCTGTGGACGTCGCGGGTTGCCTCGTCCCTCCGCGACCGTGCGCCGCGCGTCGAACGGTTCGAGCTGGGCGACGCCTGGGTCATCGACGGCATCGCCGACCCCATGCCCATCGGCCTCAACGCGTGCGCAGGGCAGGACCCTCGTCTGCGCCAGAGCTGGGTGCGCTTCGACGAGATCCGCAGCGGCGGCTGGGACCCGGCCGAACGGGTGCGCGAGATCACCATTGCCGGGGTCGACGCCGAAGTGCTCTACCCGACCCCGCGGCTCGCGCAGGCGCTGTACGCGACCACCGACCCGGTGCTGCACCTCGCGCTCGTGCAGGCCTACAACGACTGGATCCACGAGTACGCGGCGTACGACCCCTACCGCTTCCGCGCCCTGCCGATCCTGCCCAATCGCGGTGTCGACCTCGCGCTCGCCGAGATCGACCGTGTCGGCGCCCGCCCCACCACCGGCGGTTTCCTCATCGGCGCCTATCCGAGCGGCACGTTGCAGCCCGGACCCGCCGACGACCCGGTGTTCGCCACGCTCCAAGAACGCGGCCTGTGCCTCAACGTGCACGTGTCCCTCACGATCGCGCCGCCTGCCGCGGCGAACCCCACGGCGCTGCCGGCGGCCGGCCGCTTCACCGCCGCGACGAACCACTTGATCGACCTGGTGTTCAGCGGCGTGTTCGACCGGTTCCCCGGCCTCCGGGTCGTCTTCGCCGAGGTCGACTGCGGCTGGCTGCCGTACTTCAAGGAACAGCTCGACGACGGCTTCTACCGGTATCGCTTCCGCTTCGATCTGCAGAAGCTCCCGAGCGAGTACATCGAACAGCACGTGCACTGCACATGGGTGACCGACACGTACGGCATCGACAATCGGCATCGCATCGGCGTCGACAAGATGTTGTGGTCGAGCGACTACCCCCACGGGAACTCGAACTACCCCAACGCCTGGTCGCCGACCCAGGCCGCAATGGCGGGCGTGGCGCCGGCCGACAAGGAGCTGATGCTCGTGGGCAACGCCCGACGCCTCTACGGCTTCCCCGCGGCCTGAGCGGGCCTTTCGAGCCGGCCATTTCCGGCCCTATGTTACTATTTTAGCAATTCATGTTTGGGGTGGTCAGCGTCGGCTCTTGCCGGCGCTGGGGGGCTGTCCCATCCAGGCCAACACAGGGGGACCACCATGGAGCACCGCAGTCACGCGCGCTCGCGCCCACATCGGCGCATGGCACTTGCCGCACTTGCCGCCTCCGCGACCGTCGGGGCGGCGTGCGGCGACGACGGGGGCGACGCCGCCGAGCCGAGCAACACCGGAAGTGCCAAGGGCACCAC
>JBKJKR010000305.1:0-6455 GCA_046597135.1 Acidimicrobiales bacterium
GTTGCCGACGTGGCTGGGCTGGGCCGGTGTCGTCATAGGCGCCGCGTTGTTCTTCGTGGGCGTGCTGTTCATCCCCATGGCCCTGTTCGCGCTCTGGGTACTCATCGCCGCGGTCACGATGATCCGCAAGCCCGCCGGCGCCTGACCCGGCGATCATCGACCATCTCGTCGACCGCTGGGGCATCAATCTCGCGCACGCGAACCGCAGACAGCTCTGTCATCGTCGCGAGATCGTCGATGGTGGGCTCACGCACGCGTGATGGCTTGGCGGATCCACCACGTGGCATACGTCGAGAACTTGCCGGTCCGAGGGCTTCGTGCACCGCCATCGAAAGTCCCGGACGCCGGGGTGGGGCTCCGCGGAAGGCATGATCCCCTCCTCCGACGCGGAGCGGGCCGAGCTCACGCGACGGGGCCTGAAGCCGGTCAGCCAGACCAACGTGCAGCAGCATCTCGTCGACCAGATCCACGGCTTCCACGGAGCCTTCCGATAGCTCGTGCGGCGCGCTAACGCCGCGGCGACCCCCTGAGCAGGCCGTTTGGCGCCTGGTGGCTATGAGTCGCCTGTTCTAACCACTGAGCTACCGGCCCCACTAAAAGCCCAGCTCAGAGCACCTTTTGCCCCGCCGAGCGAGCAGG
Source organism: Acidimicrobiales bacterium (assembly GCA_046597135.1). Taxonomy (GTDB): domain Bacteria; phylum Actinomycetota; class Acidimicrobiia; order Acidimicrobiales; family WLNW01; genus WLNW01. Next base: position 640 of record JBKJKR010000305.1, read on the forward strand.
CTTCATGATAGCTTGCCGCTCACAAGGCAGAAGATGATCCCAGGTCGACGCCGATCACCTCATCGCGGCGGCCCAAGCATCGAACGTGGCCAAGTAATCGCCATCGGGTCGGTTCGAGGGTCACAGAGGTTTCTCAGACTCGTCTGCGACGATCGGACAATGACCTCCTGCTTTCGACCGGCCGTCGTGGCCGTCCTGCTCGTCACCCTGTGCGCGTGCAGCGGCGGCCGATCGGGCTCGGTGCCGACCGACAGGTCGTCCTCGACATCGGCTGCGCCCACGACCGGCGTCGACACCCGGGCCACGACGACGACCGCGACAAGGGCGTCGACCAGTGCGCGCGCGCCGATCGTGCCGGGCGTCCGCGACGAGACTCTGCGCACCGCCGACGGTCGGGACCGGACCTATCGCGTGTACATCCCGACGAGCGCGGCCTCCGGTGCGTCGGTGCCGCTCGTGCTCGGTCTGCACGGTGGCACGGGTTGGGGCGCCCAGTTCGAGGAGTCGTCCGGCCTCGATCGGCTCGCGGACGAGCGCGGGTTCATCGCGGTCTATCCGGACGGTGTCGGGTCGACGCTCGCGCCCGACCGGACGCGCACGTGGAACGCCGGTCTGTGCTGCGGCACGGCGGTCGCGCAGAAGATCGACGACGTGGCCTTCCTCCGGGAGTTGCTCGATCGACTGGAACAGCAGCTGCCGATCGATCCCACGCGCGTGCATGCGATCGGGCACTCGAACGGGGCCATGCTCGCGTACCGGCTGACGTGCGAGCTCGCCGATCGGATCGTGTCGGTGGGCCTGCAGGCCGGCAACCTGGGTCTGGCGGCGTGTCGACCGGCCGCCGCGGTGTCGCTGTTGCACCTGCACGGCGGTGCCGACGCCAACGTGCCGATCGGCGGAGGCAAAGGCATCGGTCTCGCCGGCGTGGTCTACCCACCGGTGATCGACGGGCTGCGCACCGTCGCCGCGGTTAATGGTTGTGGGGCCGAACCGCGGCGCAGCGTCGATGCGGCGAACGCCGACATCGTCACGACCACCTGGTCGGGCTGTCGCGACGGCACCGAGGTCCGCTACGTCGAAGTCGCCGGCGCGACCCATGCGTGGATGGGCCGGCCGACGCGGGTGACGGAGCTGGTCGGGACGCCGTACGAGGAGCTCGACGCGACCAGCCTGCTCGCAGAGTTCGTGCTGGCCCGCCCACGTCGTTGACAGGCGGTGCGCTACTGACGCCCGCCGAACGTCAGGCCTCGCTCGACGCTCGTCGCCGCGCCGTGCTGCGACGGTTCGGGCGCGGCGGACCCTTCGAGGCCGCGCCGAGGTCGGGTCCAGGTTTCAGTCGGCGACACCCACCCAGTCCGTCGGCGCACCCGGCGTGGAACCATCACGGCGCGGATCGTGCTCCAGCAGCGATCGGCGGTGCACCTGCGGGTATCCGTCAACCCACGTCGACGGGTCGTCCCAGCGGCCGAGCGGCGCCGGGAACTCGTCGGGGTCGAACTTGTCGTAGGGACCGAGGCTGATGAACAGGTACTCGACCTCTTCGGTGCCGGCGGTCTCGGCGCCATAGGCGAACCCTCCCCGCACCCACCGGATGTCGCCGACCTTGTACGGCTCCTCACCGCGGATGTGCAGCTCACCCTTCGTCACGATGTACAAGGTGTCCGAAAGGTGCCAGTGCGGATCGGGCTCACGACCAGGCCACGACTTCACCTGCACCACCCGGTTGCCCGACGCAGGATCGACCAGCCAGCGGATGAACGGCCCGGCCGGGCGCCCTGGCTCCTCCGGATCCACGAACATGTCCCAGGGCACGGTGTCGATCGTGATCGGTCGCCGTTCGCCGGTATCGGGCTGTTCCCCACTCGTCATGTCGACCCCCTCGCAGGATCGTAGGCATCGGGCACGCGAAGGTCGTGGACCGCGGCGCCCCCGCCGTATGCGCGACGATGCGCCATGGCATACGACGACATCGTGGTGGGCGCCGGAACGTGCGGCGCGATTCTCGCGGCCCGGCTCAGCGAGGACCCCGGCCGACGCGTGCTGCTGGTCGAGGCCGGGCCCGACTACGCCTCCGCCGCGACGACACCCGCCGATCTGCTCTATGGCCAGGTGTCGCTCGTCGACCACGACTGGCACCTCACGGCCGACGCGCATGCGTCGCGCGCGATCCACTATCCGCGCGGCAAGGTCACGGGCGGGTCCTCGGCGGTCAACGGCACGATCGCGTTGCGGGGCGACCCCGACGACTTCGAGGAGTGGGCATCGCGCGGGCTGCCGGAGTGGACCTTCGACGACGTGCTCCCCTGGTACCGCTTGCTCGAGGACGACCCGATGGGCTTCGCGACAGCGCCCGAGCTCCACGGCGTCGGCGGCCCGATGCCGCTGCGTCGTGTCGGTCCGCACCGGTGGCAGCCGTTCCACGCGGCCTTCCACGCCGCATGCGTCAGCGCCGGCTACCCGGCGCTCGACGACCTGAACGCCCGCGGCAGCACGGGCGTCGGCGAGTTCGCCCGTAACAAGCTCGACGGGGTGCGCATGTCGACGGCGCTCACCTACCTCGCCGCCGCGCGCGGTAGACCGAACCTCACGATCCGAGCGGGTGGCCTGGTCGATCGGGTCGTCGTCGACCACGGTCGCGCTGTCGCGATCGAGATCGTCGACGAGGGTCGTCGCGAGCGGATCGACGGTGGCCGCATCACCCTGGCGGCCGGCGCGATCGGTAGCCCCACGATCCTGTTGCGCTCGGGGATAGGCCCGGCCGATGCGCTGCGCGCCCTCGGGCTCGATGTGGTCGCCGACCGTCCCGGCGTGGGCGCGGTGCTGCTCGACCATCCCTCGGCCGGGCTGCCCGCGCTCCCGGCCGACGGGGTGCCGCACGACCCGACGGTCATCACCGAGATCGGACTGCGCTACACCACCCCGGCGTCATCCGACACGAACGACATGCAGCTCTGCTTCACGACGTTGCTCGACCTCGAGCAGATGCGTGGCTTCATGCCCGATCCGATGCCGATGCTGATGGTCGGCGCCGTGCTGATGCGCCCGGCGAGCGCGGGCACGCTCAGCCTTACGAACGCCGACCCGACCACGCCACCCCGCGTGTGGTTGAACTACCTCGACGACCCGGCCGACGTGGCGCGCATGCACGGCGCATGGCGGCTCGGTCGCGACCTGTTGCGGAGTCGGGAGATGGCACGGCTCGTCGGCTCGCTCCTGCTGGCCGACGACGTGATCGACGACGATGCCGCGCTCACCGCTGTGCTGCGCGAGCAGATCACCACCACCTACCATCCCGCAGGCACCGCGCCGATGGGCCGCGTCGACGATGAACGCACCGTGGTCGATGCACACGGTCGGGTGCACGGCATCGACGCACTGCGCGTCGTCGACGCGGCGATCATGCCCACGAGCGTCCGTTCGAACACCAACCTCACCTGCATGATGCTGGCCGAGCGCATCGCCCGCTGGATGGAACGCGAAGACTGAACCGACGCGCCGTGGCCCTACCGGTCGCCGGTCTCGGCCCGACGCAACCGGATGATGGCCGACGCGTCGAGGCGCCCGTCGCCTCGCTGCTGGCTGGCCGCGTAGTCCTGTTCGGCCATCGTGGTGAGCGGCAGGGGTATCCCCCGCTTCGCGGCCTCCTCGAGGCAGATGCGAAGGTCCTTGCGCATCCAGTCGACCGCGAAACCGAAGTCGAACTCGTCGCGCATCATCGTGGCGCCGCGGTTCGACAGGTACCACGAGTTCGCCGCACCGCCCGTGACCGCCTGCATCACCAATTCCGGATCGAGGCCCACCGCTTGCGCGAGGTTCAACGCCTCGGCCGCACCTTCGATCGCCGCGGCGCACAGCACCTGGTTGACCATCTTGGTGAGCTGACCATTGCCGACCGGCCCGAGGTGGGTGATCGACGCGGCGTACGCATCGAACACGGGGCGCACCACGGCGACCGACTCGGGGTCTCCGCCGCACATGATGCTCAAGCGACCGGCCTCGGCGCCGGCCTGACCACCCGACACCGGCGCATCCACGAACCCCACGGCCGATGCCGCGGCTGCCTCGCCGATCTCGCGCGCCAACGCGGGCGACGCCGTGCTGTGATCGACGAGCACACCACCGCGTCGAAGCGTCGTGAGCACACCATCGGCACCGGTGACGACCTGCCGCACGTCGTCGTCATTGCCCACGCACACGCACACCACATCCGCGTCCGCCGCGGCAAACGCCGGCGTTGCGGCGACGACACCGCCGTAGCGGGCCTGCCACCGTTCGGCGGTGGCCGTCGTGCGGTTGAACACCGTCACCTCGAAGCCTGCCGCGACGAGGTGACCGGCCATCGGAAATCCCATATTGCCGAGACCGATGAATGCAACCTTCACGCTGTCTCCTCGGGTATCGCTCGCTGGTACGCGCCGGCCAGCTTCATCGACACCTCCGCACTGATCCTCGCAGGCGAGCACTCCATCGGGCAACGCTGCGCTGAGCCGAACGACCGACACCCGCCGCGCCCGGGCAGGATCTCACGATGCGCTTCTTTTCGACTTTCTCCAGGCCAGAGGGCTACATCGACCAAATCCGACGCCAATGTCGGAGGTGTGGCCGACTCGACGATCTCGAAGGCGCGCAGGCGCAGAGCGCTTCCCCAACCGAAGCACACGTGGCGCATCGTCACCTTCGCCACCGTCGCCGCCCTTGGCATGTTCGCCACCCGCTGACGGATCGGCCGATCGATCGTTGACCGCACCGAGATCCCGGTGGTAAGACGCTGGTGCGAGCGGCGTCACTCGTCGACGCAAGGGGGACTCCACATGGCCACCGAAGGCTCACGCCCGCGCCGCGGCATCTCGATCTTTCGTGCGGAGGACGCGCCGCCGTTGATGGAGACCGATTTCATGACCATGCCGGAGATGAACGGCGAGCAGCTGGCGGCGAGTGCACCCGAGATCTACATGGCCTCGGCCCCCGGCACCGATGTGCGCGTCGCGGTGCGACAGACCCCCGAGGAGGGCGGCTTCAGCATCCTGCACGTGTGGTTCAAGGCCCACTACCCCGTGCCACGCCACACCCACGACGCGGACTGCATGTACTACATCCTCACCGGCAGCGCGATCATGGGCAACCAGACGCTGCGACCCGGCGACGGCTTCTTCATCCCGGCCGGCGCGCCGTACGGCTACGACGCCGGACCTGACGGCGTCGAGCTGCTCGAGATCCGCCACGCGGTGGCCCGCTTCGACATCCAAATTCTCGACTCGAGCGCGACCCGCTGGGCGGCCATCGCCGAGACCATCGCCACCAACCGCGATGCCTGGGCGGCCGACACCGTCAGCCCGACACTCGTGGCCAACCGCGCCGCAGCCGGCGCGTGAGCACGGGGGCGTCCGCATCATTGCGGACGCCCCCGTGGAACACTGCTTGACCTGGTCAAACCCGCTCCGGGGGTGGGGATCGAACCCACGACCTGCGGATTAACAGTCCGTATTCGGTGGTGTCGGGCAGTGTTGCCAAGTGTCATCGTGCCTGGTCAGAGGCCATGGCGGCGTCCGGCCAGTTCGCTGAAATCCGGCTGTTTTCGGAGATTCTGTGACCACGGCGTGACCACGGACGTGTCTCGGCGGGCCCAGCGAGCGATGAGCCGGCGTCCATCCGCGACGGTTGGCCGAGGTCGGATGTCTCGTGCGATGGATGGTGGGTTCCGGACGGTCGGCGGCCGGAGCGTCGCCAGCCGAGGATGGTCGGCGTTGCCGACCGATCGGACGCGTCTCCATCACGAGCGATGCCTGGAACGATCGATGTCGTCGACCGGACCGGCG
>JBKJKR010000381.1:0-2987 GCA_046597135.1 Acidimicrobiales bacterium
AGTGGGTGCCGGTGAAAGCACCGGCCCGAAGAACGTTGCCCGATCGCGACCGCCGTCGACCACGATGAGGGGCACGCCGACGTCACCGCCCACGATCGCCGAGCCGCGGCGGGTGGAATCGTCGATGACCGTATCGAACGCGGTGTCCTCGGCCGCGTCGATCAGCTCCGGCGGCAACCCGGCCGCCGCGATCGCCTCGGCCAAGCCGGCCAACGCGCGATCGCCGTCGTGGTGGATGCGCGCGCCGATCGCGGTGTAGAGCGCGCCCACTGCCGCCTCACCGTGGGTGACGCGCGCCGCCTCGATCACTCGGAGGCCCCGGAACTGCGAGACGAGCACGCCGCGGTACTGCTCGGGGATGGTGTTCCCCGACCACTCGTTGTTGTGCCACAGGCTGAACGTGCGCCACGACACGTCGAACGACCGGGCCGCCGCGACCTCGGCCACCCACCGCGAGGTCATCCAGGTCCACGGGCAGCCCGGGTCGAAGTAGAACTCGATCGACGGCGTGTCGGGTGTGCTCACAGGCGTTCGATGATGGTGACGTTGGCCTGCCCGCCACCCTCGCACATGGTCTGCAGACCGTAGCGACCACCGGTGCGCTCGAGCTCGTTGAGCATGGTGGTCATGAGTCGGCAACCGGTCGCGCCGAGCGGATGCCCGAGGGCGATCGCGCCGCCGTTGACGTTGACCTTCTCGTGCGGGATGCCGACGTCCTTCATCCACGCGAGCACCACCGAGGCGAACGCCTCGTTGCACTCGAACAGGTCGATGTCGTCGACCGACATGCCGGTCTTCTTCAGCGCGTACTTGGTGGCCGGGATCGGACCCGTGAGCATGTAGATCGGGTCGTCACCCCGCACGCTCATGTGATGCAGGCGCGCCCGCGGCTTGAGGCCGTGCTGCTTCACCGCAGCCTCGGATGCGAGCAGCATGGCCGACGAGGCATCGCTGATCTGCGAGGCCAGCGCCGCAGTGAGGCGGCCACCCTCGACGAGCGTCTTGAGCGTGCTCATCTTCTCGCGGGTGGTGTCGCGGCGAGGGCCCTCGTCGCGGTCGACGCCGTTGAGGGGCACGATCTCGTTGTCGAAGCGTGCTTCCTCTTGGGCCCGGATCGCCCGCTGGTGCGACTCGTAGGCGAAGGCCTCCATGTCGTCGCGCTTGACGTCCCACTTCGCGGCGATGAGCTCGGCGCCGTGGAACTGCGAGACCTCTTGGCTGCCGTAGCGGGCGACCCAACCCTCGGAGCCGCTGAACGGATCGTCGAAACCGAGCGATGCGGTGGCGGTGAGCGCGTACCCGATGGGGATCATCGACATGTTCTGCACGCCGCCCGCCATGACCAGGTCGTTGACCCCGGCCATGATCGACTGGGCCGCGAAGCTGATGGCCTGCTGGGCCGAGCCACATTGGCGATCGATGGTGACGCCCGGAACCTCTTCGGGGAACCCACCGGCGAGCCAGGCCGTGCGGGCGATGTCGCCGGCCTGTGGGCCGAGCGCGTCGACGCAACCGAACATGACGTCGTCGATGGCCGCCGGATCGACACCGGTGCGCGAGAGCACCGCCGAGATCGTGTGCGCACCGAGATCCGCAGGGTGCACCTTGGACAGTCCGCCGTTGCGCCGGCCGACCGGTGTGCGAACCGCGTCGATGATGTAGGCCTCGGCCATGTCAGGTGACCCCCTCGGTCGGGTGATGTGAGGAACACCCACCCCGTGGCGCATGTTCCGCAACGCCGACAAGTCTGCCCGCCCGGCGAACCGATCGCGCCCTGACCCACCGCGGGCCCTTGACACGCGGGCCGTCAAAGGAGACGGTGTGACAAAGGGGGGCGGTCGTGGCCGAGATCGTGATCGTGGGCGGAAGCATCGGCGGGCTCACCGCCGCCATGTTGCTGGCCCGCGACGGTCACCGGGTGACCGTGCTCGAGCGCGACGGCGCCGAACCGCCGGTGGACAATGACACGGCGTGGAGCTCGTGGGAGCGGCGCAGCGTGGCGCAGTTCCGTCAGGTCCACCTGTTTGCGCCTCGGTTCCGGCACCTGATCGAGCAAGAGCTGCCCGAGGCACTGGAGCAGGCGATTGCCGCCGGCGCGCAGCGGGTCAACCCGCTCGAGACGATGCCGCCGACGTTGTCGGGCGGCAAGCGCGATGGCGACGACCGGTTCTCCACCTACACCGCGCGTCGTCCGGTCATGGAGCGCGCGTTCGCCGCGGCCGCCGCCGCGACAGACGGCCTCGAGGTGCGGCGCGGTGTCGTGGTGCGGGGACTCGTCGCGAACCCCGCGGCTGGAGCGCACGGGGTGCCCCACGTGACAGGCGTCCATACCGAGCGAGGCGTCGTGCCGGCCGATCTGGTCGTCGATGCGGGGGGCCGGCGTTCGGCGCTGCCGGCGTGGCTCGACGCACTCAGGGCGGCTCCGCTCGCCGAGGAGAGCGAAGACAGTGGCTTCGCGTACTACACGCGCCATTTCCGTTCGGCCGACGGCTCCGTGCCGGTGCCGATCGGCCCGCCGCTCCAGCCCTACGGCAGCGTTTCGACCCTCACGCTCGCCGCCGACAACGGCACGTGGGGCGTCGGGATCATCGCAAGCGCCCGAGACAAGACGATGCGCCGCACGATGGCCGTGCCGGTCTGGAACGCGGTCGTGCGCAGCTTCCCGCTCGTCGCCCACTGGATCGACGCCGAGCCGCTCACCGCAGTCGACTCCATGGCGAACCTGCACGACCGCGTCCGATCGGTCGTGGTCGACGGGGAACCGGTGGTCACCGGGGTGGTGCCGGTGGCCGACGCGTGGGCGTGCACGAACCCGTCGGTGGGCCGCGGGGTGACGCTCGGTGCAATGCACGCTTTGGAGCTGCGCGACGCCGTTCGAGACGTGGGCGTCACCGATGGCCGCGCGCTCGCCCTTCGCTTCACCGACCGCACCGCCCGCGAGGTCGAGCCGTGGTATCGCGACACGCTGCAGTTCGACCGACACCGCC
>JBKJKR010000466.1:0-4108 GCA_046597135.1 Acidimicrobiales bacterium
GTCGCGCTCACCGGCATCGAGGCCATATCGAACGGCGTGGGTGCGTTCAAGAAGCCCGAGTCGAAGAACGCCAGCACCACGCTCGTCGCCATGGCCACGATCCTCGGCACGCTCTTCTTCGGTATCTCCGTGCTCGCCCACCGCTTGCGCCCGGTGCCGAGCCACGAGGAGACCGTGCTCTCCCAACTCGCCCGTCAGGTGTACGGCGGCACCGGCGTCATGTACTGGGTGATGCAGATCCTGACGTTCTCGATCCTCATCCTCGCGGCCAACACGGCCTTCGCCGACTTCCCCCGCATCGCATCGATCCTGTCGAAGGACCGCTTCCTCCCCCGCCAGTTCGCGAACCGCGGCGATCGCCTCGTGTTCTCGAACGGTGTGCTGATCCTGTCGTTCTTCTCGGCGCTGCTGATCATCGCGTTCGGCGGCAACACCACGCGCCTCATCCCGCTGTACGCCGTGGGCGTGTTCCTCGCCTTCACGATCTCGCAGGCCGGCATGGTGGTGCACCACCGCAAACTGCGCGAACAAGGTTGGCGGCGGGGCATCGTCGTCAACGCGATCGGCACCGTGGCCACCGCCGTGGTCCTGCTCGTGGTGATGATCTCCAAGTTCACCATCGGCGCATGGGTACCGATCGTGGTCATCCCCATGGTCATGGTGCTGCTGTGGGTCACCCACAAGCACTACGTCCGGGTGGCCAACATGTTGCGGATCGAAGTTGGGTGGCAACCAGCCGTGCGCGGCAACACCACGGTCGTCCTCGTCTCCGGCGTCCACCGCTCGAGTCTCGAGGCCATCGCGTTCGCCAAGCGTCTCCGACCCGACAACCTCGTCTGCGCCACGGTGTGCGACGAGGAGCAGGCCGAGCACATTCGCGCCGACTGGTCGCGCTTCGACGTCGATGCCGACCTCGAAGTGGTCGACTCGCCATACCGCGAGCTCACCGGCCCGCTGTTGCGATTCCTCGACGAGGTGAGCGCGCGCCACCCGAACGACAACATGACGGTGATCCTCCCCGAGCTCGTGGTCGATCGCTGGTGGGAGAACCTGCTGCACAACCAGTCCGCGCTCGCACTCAAGGCCCGTCTGCTCTTCCGGCCGCGCACGATCGTGATCTCGGTGCCGCTGCACCTGAACCCCAGGTTCCACGAGGTAACCCCGGAGACCGGCGAGCCCGGCGCCCCGCCGCTGCTCACCGAAGACGAAGCCATCCGCCTCTGACCGCGACCATCGGCCGCGCTCAGGGCGGGCCGGCACAGAGGCCCCGTTACGCTCACCGCCGACGACGCAACGATCGAGGATGCCATGGGCGAGTACGACGACATGAACAAGAAGGTCATCGAGGAGTTCCGGGCGAACGCGGGTGTGGTCGGCGGATACTTCACCGGGGCGCCGATGATCCTCGTCAACACGGTCGGCGCGAAGAGCGGCAAGCCCATGACGATCCCGCTCGTGTACCAGCCCGACGGCGAGCACTGGATCATCTTCGCGTCGGCCGCCGGCGCACTGAAGCACCCGGCTTGGTACCACAACGTCAAGGCCAACCCCGACCTCACCATCGAGGCCGGCGAGGAGATCATCGAGGCGCACGCCGAAGACCTCACCGGCGCTGAACGCGACGAGATCTATGCGAAGCAGGCGGCGCTGATGTCCAACTTCGCCGAGTACGAGAAGCTGGCCACCACCCGCAAGATCCCGGTGATCCGCGTCAGCCGTCGCTGAGGGCGGCCTGTGCGTCCTCGAAGCGGTACCCCAGTCCCGGTTCGGTGTGGAAGTACCGCGGGTGGCTCGGCTCGGGTTCGAGCTTGCGCCGGATGTGCGCCATGTGCACTCGCAGGTAGTTCGTCTCCTCGCCGTACTGCGGTCCCCACACGTCCTGCAACAGCTTGCGTGACGTGACGAGCTTGCCCGCGTGGCGCACCAGCACGTCGACCAGGTGCCACTCGGTGGGGGTGAGGCGCACGATCAACCCGCCGGCCGTGACGCGCTTGGCCGCGAGGTCCACGGTGAAGTCGGCCATGGTGACCACCGCTTCCTCCTCGGTGGCCTGGTTGCGACGAAGCGCGGCACGCAGGCGCGCCAGCAACTCGCCCATGCCGAACGGCTTGGTCACGTAGTCGTCCGCTCCCGCGTCGAGTGCCGCGACCTTGTCGGCCTCGCCGTCGCGCGCCGACAGCACGATGATCGGCACGTGGGTCCAGGCCCGCAACCCGTAGATGACCTCGATGCCACTGAGGCCCGGAAGACCCAGGTCGAGGATCACCGCATCGGGATGGTGCTGCGTGGCGACGATCAGTGCCTCTTCGCCGGTGGCCGCGAGATCGATCTGGTACTCGCGGGCGCGCAGGTTCGCGGCGAGGGCACGAAGGATTGCCGGCTCGTCGTCGACACAGAGGATGCGAGGGTTCACCGTGACCTCTCGGCCCGTGCGCCGATCGGCGCGATGCGCAGCACGATACGTGCGGTGAGCCCACCGCCAGGGGTGTCCTCGAGCCGAAGCTGGGCACGCATGGCCCGAGTGAAGCCATCCGCAAGGGCGAGTCCGAGCCCCACCCCACCGTTCTGTCGCGAATCGTCGAGTCGTTGGAAGGGTCGGATCGCCTCGTCACGATCCGCGGCCGCGATGCCCGGGCCGTGGTCGATGACGTCGAGGAGCACCGCGCCGTCGTGTTCGACCGCCCGAACGACCACCGCGCACTGTGGGGGCGAGAAGCGCACGGCGTTCGCGGTGAGGTTGGCCACCACGCGCTCGAGCAACGCCGGGTCGGCCGAGACATCGGGCAACCCGGCCGGGAGGTCGAGCTCGACCTCGGAGCCTCGAGCGCCGAGGCTGTACAAGGCCGCGGGCACGACCTCCTCGAGCGACACCGCTCGCATCCCGGGATGCAGCTCGCCCGCCTGGATGCGACTGAGGTCGAGCAGGTTGGTCACGAGCGCGGTGAGCCGGTCGGTCTCGTCCTCGATCGCCGCGAGGAACTCCGACTGCTGCTCTGGGGGCCAGGTGATGTCGGGCTCGCGCAGGCTCGACACCGAGGCTTTGATCGCGGCGAGTGGCGTGCGCAGGTCGTGAGACACCGCTTGGAGCAATGCGGTGCGCAACGCATTCGCGTTGTCGAGCGCCTCGGCGCGCGCTGCGGCGCGGGTGAGCTCGGCGCGCTCGATGGCCGCGCCGAGTTGAGCCGCGAACGCGCCGAGCACACGGCGATCGTCACCGGTGAGCGTGCGACCGGTGAGCGCAAGGACGACACCGTCGCGAATGTCCACGACGAGCGCGGCCTGCGCCGGCAAGGCCGGCGGTTCGGGCCCCGCGCCGGCCTCGACGACCCAGCCCGTCGGACGGCTCCGGCGCAGGACCGCGACCCCGTCGAGCCCGAAAGTCGAGCGGAGATGGGTGACCACGGCCACGAGCGGATCGGCCTCGGCGAACGTGGCCGACAACCGGGCCAGCGACTCGGCTTCGGCCCGCGCCCGTTCGGACTCGAGCGCACGGCGCGCCGCGATCGACACATAGTTGCTCATGACGGCCGCCGCAGTGAGGAACACGATCAACGCGAACACGTTCTGCCCATGGTCGATGGTCCACGTGTGCACGGGTGGCGTCAAGAACCAGTTGGCCAAGAGGAACGCCGCCGCCGCCGACACCAAGGCGACCAACCGACCGCCGAGTGCCGCGATCGCGACGATCACCAACAGGTACAGCAGCAGCGAACTGGCGAGCGAGACCTGGTCGCGCAGCTCGACCAGGACACCGGTGAGCGTCGTGAGCAACACCGGCGCGGCGGTCCACGCGACGAACCCGCGGGCGCGTGTGCTCCGCGGCAACGGGCGCCGTGCCCTGCGGGTGGCGACACTTCTCGCGCCGGGTCGCCGGCGGGGGACGACGTGCACGTCGATGCTCGACTCGCGCAGGACGCGCTGGGTCACCGACCGACCGATCAGCTCGCCGAGTCGCCCCGCCGGGCTTGCGCCGATGACGATCTGCGTGGCCCCTTCGGCAACCGCGAAGGCCACCACCGCGTGTGCGATGTCGGTACCGATCGTCTCGTGGTACTCCCCACCGTGCGCGGCGAGAACGGCTCGATGATCGTCGAGCCGCGGGTCGACC
>JBKJKR010000542.1:0-3310 GCA_046597135.1 Acidimicrobiales bacterium
GTTGTCCCACCACGTGCCGCCGGGCCCGGCGTTCTTCTCGACAACGGTGAACGGGATGCCGGCCTGCTTCAGGCGGATGCCGGCGAGCAGCCCCGCCTCGCCACAGCCGATGACGACGACGTGGGCCCGGGCGCGCACCTCGGCCGGGACCTCGGCGCCCCAGGTCACCGCGCCCGCATCGGACCCGTCGAGATGGAGGTCCTCGAGGAACATCGGCACCACGTCGGCGGGCACCGGGGCCGCGGCGAGGAACGACATCATCTCGTGCACGAGCTCGTTCGACGGCGGGGGCGGGAGCACGCACCCGGCGTCGCGGAAGGCGGCGATCGCCGGCAGTGCACGACGCCCGGCCTCGATCTTGGCGTCGGGCGTCATGCCGCACTGGTAGTCGTTGAGCATCGACACCACCGGACGCAGCTCGCTGCGGATCCACGACGGGTCACCGGTGAGGTGCACCATCGAGCAGAGCAACGCCGGCACGCTGACGTCTTCGAGCGCGGCGGCAATGGCCGCGTCGTCGTCGGTGAACGGACGGCCCGCGTGGGGGTTCCCACCAGGGCGGACCTCGGGAGTGTGCGGTGTCGAAACCATGGGGCCAGGCCTAGCAGACGCGGAGCTCGCCGATCGGTTGCGCCCACCTCGGCGTCCGCGGCGAAGCACTGCTCCTACGATGGCGGCGCCGCGTCTCCCGGGGGTTTCGACGCGACGTGAGGGGGAGCTCGTGAGCACAGAACCATTCGCCGGCTCGATCGGACGCACCGTCGCCGAGTCGACACCGCACTGGCCGCCGCTCGCAGTGCCGCAGGCGGGGACACCCAACGCAGTCGTCATCCTGCTCGACGACACCGGGTACGGACACTTCGGCTGCTACGGCTCGGCCATCGACACGCCGAACATCGATCGGCTGGCCGCGAACGGGCTCCGCTACAACAACTTCCACGTCGCCCCGGTGTGCTCACCGACCCGGGCGAGTCTGCTCACCGGTCGCAACCATCACTCGGTCGGCATGCGCAGCGTGGCGAACTTCGACACCGGCTTTCCGAACATGCGTGGGGCCATTCCCTCGTCGGCCGCCACCATCGCCGAGATCCTTCGCCCCAAGGGGTTCGCGACGTTCATGGTGGGCAAGTGGCACCTGGCGCCCGGTCACGAGTGCTCGGCGGCCGGGCCGTTCCACAACTGGCCGCTCGCCCGCGGCTTCGACCGCTTCTACGGCTTCCTCGGCGGCGAGACCGACCAGTTCCACCCCGAGCTGGTCCGCGGCAACGAGCACGTCGACCCGCCTCGCTCCCCCGCCGACGGCTATCACCTGTCCGAGGACCTGGTCGATCACGCGATCGGCTACCTGCGCGACCACGTGTCGATCACGCCCGAGCGCCCGTTCTTCCTCTACACGGCGTTCGGCGCGACCCATGCCCCGCACCAGGCACCCGAGGCGCAGCGTGCGAAGTACCGGGGACGGTTCGATGACGGATGGGACACCCACCGTGAGCGCACCTTCGCCCGCCAGGTCGAGCTGGGGATCGTCCCGGCCGGCACCGTGCTGCCCGACCGCAACCCCGGCGTCGATGCGTGGGCGATGTTGGGCGAGTCGGAGCAGCGCTTCGCGGCGCGGCTGCAAGAGTCGTTCGCGGCCTTCCTCGATCACACCGACGCGCAGATCGGCCGGCTGGTGGACTTCCTCGACGAGATCGGGGTCGCCGAGAACACGATCGTTCTGGTCATGTCCGACAATGGTGCCTCCCAAGAGGGCGGCGCCCGCGGCGTGCTCGACGAGATGAAGTTCTTCCAAGGGATCGAACAGGATCTCGACGAGGCCATTGCGCGCCTCGACGACGTGGGCGGCCCCGAGAGCCACCCGAACTATCCGTGGGGCTGGTCGATGGCGGGCAACACTCCACTGAAGCGCTACAAGCAGAACACGCACGGCGGCGGTGTGCGAAGCCCGCTCGTGGTGCGGTGGCCGGCCGGGATCGACGCGCGCGGCGAGGTCCGCCACGTGTTCGGGCACGCGATCGACATCGCGCCGACGTTGCTCGACGTGTTGGGCGTGGACGCGCCGACCGACGTGAACGGCACACCGCAACAGCCGATGCACGGTGCGTCGCTGCGTCCGACGTTCACCGATGCCGGAGGCGCACACGGGCGCGTCACGCAGTACTTCGAGATGTTCGGTCACCGTGGCATCTATCACGATGGTTGGAAGGCAGTGGCCTACCACGAGGCCGGCACACCGCTCGACGAAGACACCTGGGAGCTCTACCACCTCGCCGCGGACTTCTCGGAGTCGACGGACCTCGCGGCCGCCCAGCCCGAGCGCACCCGGCAGATGGTCGAACGGTGGTGGGCAGAGGCAGGGCGCCATGGCGTCCTGCCCCTCGATGATCGACCGGTCTGGCAGCTGGCGCGCCCGCCGTTGCGTGGCTCACCGACCGGGCGCACGCGCTACGTGTACCGCCCCCCGGTGTCGCACCTACCGATCGACGTCTGCCCGCCGCACGGACCGCGCGGCTTCACCATCTCGGCCTCGATCGAGATGCCCGACGCGCAGGTCGGTGCACCGACAGACGGCGCGCTGCTCAATCGGGGCAGCGGCAACGGTGGGTACGCGCTCTTCGTCCTCGGTGGACACCTGGTGTTCGACCTCAACCGGTTCCATCACCACACGCAGGTCCGCTCACCCGAGCCGCTGCTCGCCGGTCCCGTCGTGGTCGGCGTACGCGTCGCCGACGTCGGCCGCGGCCTCGGTGTGGCCACGCTCGTGGTCGACGACGTTCCGGTGGCCACCGTCGACCTCGGACCGCTCATGCGCACGCTCAGCTCACTCGGCATGGACATCGGCCGGGCCAACGCGCCGGTGTGCCCCGACTATGTTGCGCCGTTCGTCTTCCCGGGAACGACACCGAGCTCGTGTTCGAGATCGCCCCGGCTGTCGTACCGTCGCAAGCCGATGCCGAGCACGCTGCTCGCGTCGAGATGGGAGTGCAGTAGTGGCGGTTCCGCGCCGTGTCGCCGTGGTCGGCGTCGGGCTCTCCGATCTCGGCCGCGTCGACGACAAGACCGAGCTCCAACTCCATCAACAAGCCATCCGCCGAGCGGTCGCCGACGCGGGCCTGACCCGCGACGACATCGACGGGCTGTGCTCGACCGGCACCGGCGTGCTGTCGCCCATCGAGGTCGCGGAGTACGTCGGACTCTCGCAACGGCTCCGCCACGTCGAGTCGACCACGGTTGGGGGATCCACGTGGGAGTTCATGAGCCGGCACGCGGCCAGCGCGATCGCGCTCGGGCTCGTCGACGTCGTGGTGCT
>JBKJKR010000003.1:0-4395 GCA_046597135.1 Acidimicrobiales bacterium
GTGCCGTTCCTCGAGATCGTCACGCGCGGACGCGGCATACCCCGCGAGCGACTCGCCGAGGTCGGCGCGCACTATCGGTTGTTCGGGGGCGTGAGCCCCATCAACGCGCAATGCCGCGACCTCGTAGCGGCGTTGCGCCTCGAGCTGCACACGGCCGGCCGCGACCTCCCCGTCTACTGGGGGAACCGCAACTGGCACCCGATGCTGGCCGACACCATGCGCACCATGCGCGACGACGGCGTGCAACGCGCGCTCGCGTTCGTGACCTCCGCGTGGAGCTCCTATTCGGCCTGCCGCCAGTACCTCGACGACATCGAGGCGGCGCGCGCGATCG
This sequence comes from Acidimicrobiales bacterium, assembly GCA_046597135.1. Taxonomy (GTDB): domain Bacteria; phylum Actinomycetota; class Acidimicrobiia; order Acidimicrobiales; family WLNW01; genus WLNW01. The sequence continues at coordinate 335 of JBKJKR010000003.1, forward strand.
TCGGCGCCGACGCACCCACCGTCGACAAGATCCGGCAGTTCTTCGACCACCCGGGCTTCATCGAGCCAATGGCCGACAACGTGCGGGCCGCCCTCGAGCGGGCCGAGGTCTCGGGCAACGAGCCCCGCAGCCGCGTCCTCTTCAGCGCGCACAGCATCCCCATGTCCATGGCCGGTTCGTCCGATTACGTCGTGCAGTTGCACGAAGCGGCACGCCTCGTGGCCGCCCGCGCCGGGGTCGGCGACCACGAGATCGTCTACCAGAGCCGCAGCGGACCGCCCGCGGTGCCGTGGCTCGAACCCGACGTCGGCGACCGCATCGAGGAGCTCGCCGCCGAGGGCATCGACACCGTGGTGCTCGTGCCGATCGGGTTCATCTCCGATCACATGGAGGTCGTCTACGACCTCGACACGTTGGCCGCACAGCGGGCGGGTTCGAGCGGGGTCCGCCTCGAACGGGCATCCACCGTAGGGATCGACCCGCGGTTCATCGCCATGATCCGAGAGCTCGTCGAAGAACGGCTCGACCCGGCGGTGCCGCGCCGTTCTCTCGGCGATCTCGGGGTCCGGCCCGATCGTTGCGCGGTCGACTGCTGCCCCGCCCCGGCGCGTCCTCGCTGACCATCCCCGCTCCCGCGCGCTGCGTTCTCTACGATTTTGTTCCAGCGTTTGTTACAGCGCGAGGAGGTGACCGCCCGATGAACCACGCACGCATCGCTGCCGCAGCGCTGCAGTTCCGGCTGGCCACGTTGCGGGACACGCTCGTCGATCCCACTCGCTTCGACGTCGACGGTGCCGCAGCGTGTGCCGTCGCGTGCGGCGATCCCGAGATCGACCGCGCCCTCCGTCAGCTCGGCAACGCCTGGACGCGCGCCGGCCTCGATCCGGCTCGCATGTGCGAGCCGTGGTGTGCACGCGACGTCGATCAGCTGCTCGCCGTGGGCGGCACCGCGGTCATCGACGCGCTCGACGAGATCGTCCGCGGCGTGAACTGCCGCGCAGTGTTCACCTGATCGCTCAGCGCAACACGTCGGCTGCGTCGAGCTGCTCGGTCGACACCGACGACCGCAACGGTGAGCTTCGCATGAAGCAGGCGATGACGATGCCCAGCAGGGCGAAGACCGTGGCGAGCCGGAACGAGTCGTTCACGGCGTGGCGGAAGGCGTCGACGGCCTGCGAACGGATCGGCTCGGCCAGCTCACCAATGGGCTTCGACTCGGGGCGCACCTCGCGTAACCCCAAGGCCTGATACGTCACCGGGTCGGTGCCGCGCTCGAAGTAGGTGCCGAACCGGGCGATGAGCAACGAGCTGCCGAGCGCCGGACCGAACACCTGTCCGATGGTGCGGCTGAACATGGCGAGCGACGACACCACGCCCAGGTCCTCGTGCCGCACCGAGTTCTGCATCGCGATCATGATGATGGGCGACGCGGCTCCCGAACCCAGGCCGACCACGAAGGTGCTTCCGTACACCTGCCAGTCGGGGGATCCGCGACCGAGGATCGACAGCAGGTAGATGCCGACGCTGAACACGGCGACGCCGAACAGTGGGTACCACCGGTACTTGCCGGTGCGCGTGACGAGCTTGCCCACCACCATGGTCGAGATCACGATGCCGACCGACGTGGGCAGCACGGTGAGCCCGGCTTTGGTGGCCGACGCGCCGTTGACGATCTGCTGGAACAGCGGGAGGAAGATGGCGATGCCGAAGTTGGCCGCGCCGATGCAGAACGTGGTGCCGACGCACACGCGGATGATGCGGTTGCCCGCGAGGTGCAGCGGGAACAGCGGCTCGGGTGCGCGTCGCTCCTGCCACACGAACAGCCAACTGAAGATGGCTCCGGCCAGCGCGCACGAAATGAGGAACGGCGACGTCCACGGGTACAGGTCGCCCCCGGCCGACGCCACGAACGACAGCAGCGACACGGCGCCGACGATGTACAGCGCGCCCGCGTAGTCGACCGATCGGGCGATCGTCGTGCGCGTCGCACGAAACCCGTAGCCGATGCAGAAGAACGCGAGCATGCCGAGCGGCGCGTTGATGAAGAAGATCCACCGCCACGACAAGTGGTCGACGAAGAACCCGCCGAGGAACGGCCCGCTCATCCCGGCCACCACCCACACGGTGGGGGCGACCCACGCCACCTTGCCGCGCTCTCGCGGCGGCACGATGTCGGCCAGGACCGCTTGAGCCTGACCGGTGATGCCACCCCCCGCCGCGCCTTGCAACGCCCGAGCGATCACCAGCTGGGCGCTCGAGGTGACGAGACCGCACAGCACCGACGCGAGCACGAACAACACGACCGATGTCTGGAACGTGCGCTTGCGCCCGTAGATGTCGCCGAGCTTGCCGTACAACGGCATCGACGCAACCAGCGTGATCTGGAACGAGATGAACATCCAGGCGACGTTGCCGCCGATGTCCTCGTTCACGGCCCTGGCCGCGGTGGCGAGGATCAGCAGATCGAACGCGGGCAACGACATGGCCAGCATCAGGCCCACGATGACCACGCGGAGACTCGACTCGTGCGCGCTGGTCCCATCCCCCGATGTCATCGATCGCCACCATACGCGCGGGCCGAGGGGCCGGACCTGTGACCGTTGTCAGCGCGTCAGCGGTGTCGGACCCAGCCGGCCGACCGAGAAGAGCACCGTGCCCACCAGCAACCCACCGGTGATCGACCCGCTCAACGACATCACGAGGTCTCCGATGGTGTCGGTGTACGCGCTATCGAGCTCGGCCGGGTTGTCACGGATGAACGCGAAGTACTCGAGCACCTCCCACACGATGTGGGTAGCTGCGCCGAAGCCGATCGTGATGACCGCGACGTCGACGCGGCGGAGGTTCGACCGTTCGCGGATCGCCAACCCGAACGCCAGCACCCACGGCACCCACGTGACGAAGTGCATCACGTCGTCCCACCAGCCGATGGTGTCGTAGAGGTTCGCCGCGTTGCCTGCGGTGTCGATGGTGAACGGGAGCGCGACGCAGATGTCGATGAGGTGGGGATATCGAAGTGCGCGGCCACGGCGCTTCCACACCAGCCACCACACGAGCGGCACGAGCCAGATCGACACGGGGTACAACGCAAGGCGCGGCCCGATGCCTTTGCCTTCGTACTGCGGAAGATCGGGGAAGGCCACCGCGTGCAACAACAACGCGACCAATGCGACCTTGACCGCGATGTTCAGCCGGAGGAGCACGCTCACCGACGCCTGAAGTCGGACACCGCGAGCCGAGGCCCGCGACGCGGGGCATGGATCTGCGCGTCGAGCAACAGTCGGGTGACCCGCGCACGATGCCCGCGGTGCGGTTCGAGCAGTTCGAGCATGCGTGCGTCGGTGCCCCGGGGTTCGCGAGCGAGCGCCCAGCACACCGTGTTCGGCAGGTGGAAGTCGCCCACGGCGACCACATCGGCATCGCCCCATGCCGCGGCGGCGGTGACCGCCGCGGTCCACGGACCCACACCGGGCAGCTGCTGCAGCGACTCCGCCGATGCGCTGGTCTCGAGCCACGTCGCGCGTCGTGCTGCGCCGATGATCCGGTCGGCGCGGGCGCGTTCGGCGTTGCACGGATGCAACGCCGAGTAGTCGAGCGTGGCGAGAACCGCCGGTGTCGGGGCGAGCCGGAGCTCGCACGGTCCGGGCGCCGGTTCACCGAAGCGCCGGGCGAGCAGCCGCAGCGACTGGCGAGCCGCATCGCTCTGCACCTTCTGGCCGAGGATGCCCATGAGCAACGCCTCGAACACCCGGTCGGTGCGCGACAGGTGCACGCCGCGGGCCCGCTTGGCGAGGTCGGCCACCACACCGGGTTCGGGAGCGAAGGAACCGGGCCGGTCGTCGAGGCCGAGTAGTCGTGGCGCCTGCGCGAGCATCCAGATTGCTCCGTCGCCCCACGCCTCGGCCGCGACGTGCGCGGCGGAAACATGAGTCAGGCGCAACGAGCCGGCACCGTGCGGTGTGTGCGTGGCCCACCACAGCACGGTTCGGGCTTCGCGCGCCGCGACCGGGCCGATCCAGCGGGTACTGCCCCAGAAGTCGTACTCGGCGGGGAGCTCGATC
>JBKJKR010000326.1:0-5565 GCA_046597135.1 Acidimicrobiales bacterium
GGTAGGTCCCGATGACGATCGTCGCCGTCGGCTCATGGGTGCCGAACCGCAGTGGATGGCCACGGTGCTCGACGTGGTCGAACGCCGCCATGGCGGCGCCGAGCGCTATCTGTTGAGTGCGGGGGCGACGCCGTCGATGTTGCGCGCGCTCCGCGGACGCCTGCTGCAGTAGCCGGCGTCAGGCGTCAGGTGTCGAGGCGCTCGCGGGCGTTCGCGGACGACATCTGCGCCGGTGCGCGGTAGTTCTCCCACCGGGGCGGGGCCCCTTCGGGCAGGTCGCCGAGAATGGTGACGCGTTGGATGACGCGCAACCCTTCGAAGTCGTTCAGCACGGCGTGTTGGGTGCAGCGGTTGTCCCACATGGCGACCGTTCCCTTGCGCCATGCGTAGCGCACGGTGAACCGCGGGTGCGTTGCGTACGAACGGAGGAAGTCGAGCAGGTTCTTGCTCTCGTCGTAGGACAACTGCACGAACCGTTCGGTGAACTGGCCGTTCACGTAGAGGCACTTGCGTCCGGTGTGCGGGTGCACGCGCACAGCTGGGTGCTCGGCACGCGTGCCGGGGTCGCTGTAGGTGCGTGCGGTGTGGATGCAGGTGAGCCCGTCGAGCAGCTCGCGCATCGGCGCGGAGAGCGACTCGTACACCGCGTACTGGTTGGTCCACATGGTGTCGCCACCGACCGCCGGTGTTTCCACGTGGTTGAGGATGGACATGATCGGCGGACGCGCGGAGAACGTGACATCGGTGTGCCAATCGTCGGCGACCATGCCGCGCACTGACGAAAGCTCGACGATCTCGGGGAACCCGTCGACCTTGGGGAGGTACGGGTGCACCTCCATCTCGCCCCACTGCGAGGCGAAGGCCCGGTGCTGTTCCGGTGCCAGATGCTGATCGGGGAGGAACAGCACGAGGTGTTCGAGCAACAACGCTTCGATCTCGGCGAGGGCCGCGGCGTCGAGTGGGTTGGCGAGGTCGACGCCGCGGACCTCGGCGCCGAGTGCACCGGCGAGACGGCGCACCTCGAGTCGCGGGCGTGATTCGGTGGCGGTCATGAAGGACTCCCGTGCAGCAGGCCGGTGAAGGCGTCGATAATGGCTTCGATGAGTGATTCGTCGGTGACCGGCACGCGCATGCTGCGCCACGGCGCGGCGAGGTGCTCGAGGTCGGCGAGCGCGCGCATGCTCATGTCGACCGCCAGAGCGAAGCGCATGCGTCGCAATGGCGTTTCGGTCGCGGGCAGCGCGCGTGCCAACGCCGCGTCGAGGCGCGGGAAGTGCGGCCGGAAGACGTCGCCGGCGATCGAGCGCATCTCGGGGCCCGCACTGTTCAACGCCACGACGAACCCGAGGTACTGGCGCCGCTGCGGGTCGAGCGCGACCGGTGCCAACGGGTCGATCCAGATGGTGGCGATGTCGCGGGCGGACAGATGCGCGGCGCGCTCGGCCGCGCGCAACAGCACGAGGCGGCGGGCGTTGACCTCGTCGACCCGGCGTTGCACGAGGGCCCGCACGAGGTCGACCTTCGTGCCGAAGTGGTAGTGCACCGCGGCGATGTTCGCCTCGGCCTCGATGGTGATGCTGCGCAGCGAGACCGCGTCGATGCCGTGTGCGGCGAAGAGCCGCTCGGCCACGCCGAGGAGCCGTTCGTCGGTCGCCTCGGCACCGGTGGCGAACGGCTCGGTGGTCGTCATGGCAATAATGTATTTCAAAATGATGATTGAATCCAGCGTGCTGCGCGATGATGGGCCCATGGACGCTCTGGCTCTTTCGATCGCCTCGGCACCGCGTGCCGGCCACTTGGGGGCCGACGTGCGCGGGATCGATCTCCGCTCGCCGTTGTCTCCCGACGTGCTCGACGTGGTCCGCCGGCTGCTCGTTGATCACCTCGTGCTGTTCTTTCCCGACCAGCACCTCGACGACGCGCAGCAGTTGGCGTTCGCGCTGCAGTTCGGCGAGCCCTACGTCCATCCGCTGGGTCGGGGAGTCGATCGCCCGGTGCGCTGCGAGCGCATCGTGGACGATGTCGACCACCCGCCGTATCAGGACAAGTGGCATACCGACGTCAGCTGGGACTTCGCGCCGCCCGTGTGCGGCACGCTGCGGGCCATCGACATCCCGTCGCGGGGTGGCGACACGATCTGGTCGAGCATGTACGCCGCGTACGAGTCGCTGTCGCCGCTGATGCAAGAGGCCATCTCGACCCTCGCCGCCACCCACACCATGGGCTCGGCCACCTCGTTCATCTCCAAGGCCGGCGCCGAGGCCGTGGCCCGGGCCCGCGAGTTGTTCCCGGGGGCGGTGCACCCCGTGGTGGCCACCCACCCGTTGAGCGGGCGGCGGTACCTCAACGTCAACCGGGAGTTCACCGAGTCGATCGTCGGCCTGCACCCCGACGAGAGCCAGGCCGTCCTCCGGTACCTCACCGACCGGGCCACCGACCCGAACGTGCAGGTGCGTCATGCATGGCGGGTGGGCGACGTCGCGCTCTGGGACGAACGGTGCACACAGCACTTCGCCGTAGCGGACTACCAGCCCGAGCGTCGGGAGATGGGCCGCGTTGCCGTGGGGTAGCGTTTCTCCATGACCTTCGTACCGACGTCCGAGAAGCTCATCCCCGACCTCTCGCCCCGCGAGGAGATCGTGCTGCTGGCCCGCACGCTCTGGCGCGAGGGCTACAACGACCACCTCGCCGGCCACATCACCGTCAACCTGCACGACGGCACGTTGTTGTGCAACCCCTGGATGTTGCTGTGGAACGAGATCCGTCCGCGCGACATCATCCGCATCGATCTCGACGGCAACGTGGTCGAGGGTGACTGGCCGGTGCCGCCGGGCATCCCGTTGCACCTCGAGCTGCACAAGATGCGCCCTGGCGTCGAGGTGGCCATGCACAACCACCCGCTGTACGGCACCGTGTGGGCCGACATGTGCGAGGTGCCGCCGGCGATGGACCAGTCGAGCTCGCTCGGCGGCGGCGACCTCGTGCTGGTCGACGAGTACGACGGCCCGGTCAACGATCCGGCCGGCGCCCGTCGGGCCATCGAGAAGATGGGTGACTCCGAGCTGGCGCTGCTCGCCGGCCACGGCGTGTTCGTGCTCGGCGCGTCGATCCGCGCGGTGCACCAACGTGCGGTCGCGCTCGAACAGCGCTGCCGCCACACCTGGCACGTGCGCGCGGCAGGCGGAACGCTCGCGTCGTGCCTGCCGAGCAGCTACGTCGAGCGCATGAAGTTGTCCGACGGCACCAGCTTCAAGGGTTTCTGGGAAGCAATGGTGCGCCAGGAGCTCAACGCCGATCCGAGCCTGCTCGACGACCGTCGCTGAACGCCGGTGCCCGCCGCCCGTGGCCCGTGGCCGTTGTCGGCCATGCGGGTCGTCGACCTGTCGAGCGAGATCGCCGGCGGCTATTGCACGAAGATCCTGACCGACGCCGGGGCTGATGTCGTCAAGGTCGAGTCCGCATCGGGGGATCCGCTGCGGCGCTGGGTCGCGTCCGGCCGTCCACTCGCCGCGGGTGCCGATTCGCCGCTCTTCCAGTACTTGCACGCGTCGAAGCGCAGCATCATCGGCGATCGCGCGGTGGTCGACCGATGGATCGCCGATGCCGACGTGGTGGTCACGACCGGTTTGATCGATGTCGACGAGTACCTGGCGCGCAACGGGCGTCTTGTCGTCGTGAGCATCACGCCGTGGGGCGCGAGCGGCCCGTGGCGCGATCGACCGGCCACGGAGTTCACGGAGCAGGCGGGCTGAGGCACCACCTTCACGCGTGGTCTTCCCGAACGTTCACCGCTGTCGGTGGGTGGTCGCCACGGCGAATGGAACGTCGCCACCTTCGGGGCCATGGGTGCGATCACGGCATGGCTGCACGCCCAGCGCACCGGCAAAGGCCAACACGTCGACGTGTCCATGTTCGAGGCGCTGCACACCACCATGAACTCGCCCTACGCCGCGTTGATGGCCCAGTGGGCGCCCGACGCGGCGCTCGGCCGCACCATCGAGGTCCCGTCCATCGAGCCGGCGCTCGACGGGTGGGTGGGGTTCTGTACGCAGACCGGCCAGCAGTGGAAGGACTTCTGCTCCCTCGTCGAACGTCCCGAGATGGGCGACGATCCGCGGTTCGTGAACAACTTGGCCCGCATGCCGCACCGGCTCGAGATCGCACAGGTCGTCCACGCGTTCACGACGGTGCGCACCGTCGACGAGATCTGCGAGCTGGCCGCGCTGTTCCGGGTTCCCGCCACACCGGTTGGCAACGGGCGCTCGGTGCTCGAGACGGACCACTTCCGCGCGCGGGGCGTGTTCGTCGAATCGCCCCACGGCTTCGTGCAACCCCGGGTGCCGTACCTCATCCACGGTCGCGCGAACCGGCCGTTCGTCGCCGCGCCCGAACTGGGCGAGCACGATGCGACCGAGGTGTGGGGACCGCGCGTGCCGCCACCTCCACGAGCCCCCGGCACGTCGAAGCCGTTCGAGGGGCTCAAGGTGCTCGACATCTCGGCGTTCTGGGCCGGCCCGTTCGCAAGCTCGTACCTCGGTGCGCTCGGGGCCGACGTCATCAAGATCGAGTCGATGCACCGGCCGGACATGATGCGCTTCGGTGGCACGCCGTTCTTCGGTGAGGGCGCGTGGGAGTGGTCGGGGGTCACGAGCGGCACGAACTCTTCGAAGCGGGCCGTGACGCTCGATCTCGATCGCGAACCGGGTCGGTCGATGGTCCGTCGCCTGGTCGAATGGGCCGACGTGGTCGTCGAGAACATGGCGCCGCGCGTCTTCGAGCAGCACGGCCTCGACTGGGCGAGCGTGCACGCGATGAACGCGCACGCCATCGTGCTGCGCATGCCCGCGTTCGGTCTCGACGGGCCGTGGCGCGACCGCACCGGGTGGGCCATGACCGTCGAGCAGACCACCGGCCTCGCGTGGACCACCGGCTATCACGACATCCCCGTCGTGCCGCGGGGCGCGTGCGATCCCCTCGGCTCGTTGCACGCGCTTGTCGCACTGGTGAGCGCCCTCGAGGATCGTGAGCACACCGGCATCGGGTGTCTCGTCGAGGTGGCGCTCGTGGAGTCCGCCTTCAACATCGCGGCCGAGCAGGTGATCGAGTGGACCGCGCGCGGCGAACTGCTGCACACCCACGAGAACCGCGGCCCGTTCGCCGCGCCACAGGGCTTGTATCCCTCGAGTGCCGACGACCGGTTCCTGGCCGTCGCCGTGGCCACCGACGGTCAGTGGCAATCGTTGTGCGCGCTGCTCGGACACGCCGATCTCGATCCCGCATGGTCGGTCAGCGAGCGTCATCGCCACCACGATCAGATCGACGTGGTGCTGGGCTCGTGGACCGGATCCCGAGTGCCGGAAGTCGGCGAGCGCATGTTGCTCGACGTGGGTGTCCCCGCCGCGTCGGTCGTGAGCCCGCGCACGCTCCTCGACAACGTCCAGATGCGTCACCGGGGCTTCCTGCAACGCATGGACCATCCGGTGCACGGTTCGTGCGAGTACCCCGGTTACCCGATGCAGTTCTCGGCGTTCGGCCCCGCGTTGCACTCGTGTCCGCCACCGACCT
>JBKJKR010000119.1:0-5343 GCA_046597135.1 Acidimicrobiales bacterium
CGCCGGGTTGGACGCGAGAGCACGCGACATCGCGAGCATCTGCTGCTCGCCGCCGGACATGGTGCCGGCGATCTGCTTGCGTCGTTCCTTCAGCCGCGGGAACTGCGCGAACGCCACCTGCTGCACGTGGTCGAAGCTCACGCCGGTGAACGTGAACATGCGGAGGTTCTCGGTGACCGTGAGGTTGGGGAAGATGCCGCGACCTTCGGGAACGAGGCACACGCCGGCGCGTGCCAGCTCGTCTGAACGGACGCCGTTGACGTTCCGGCTGTTCAGCAGGACCTGGCCGGCCGACGGGACGATCTGGCCGCTGCACACCGCGAGGGTGCTGGTCTTTCCCGCACCGTTCGGGCCGAGCAGTGCGTACACCGTCCCCGGTTCGAGGACGAGGTCGACACCGTGCAGCACATCGATGGTGCCGTAGCCGGCACGGACATTCTGGAGCTCGAGGACCGCGGTCATGCGACGACTTCCGATACGGCGCCGAGGTAGGCGGCTTGGACGATGGCACTGGCCTGCACTTCGGCCGGGGTGCCGGTGGCGATCAGCTGACCGAAGTCGAGAACGTGGATGAAGTTGCAGGTGCTCATGACGAACGCCATGTCGTGTTCGACGAGCAGCACCCCGAGGCCGTCACGGACGAGCTCGCGCAACAACGCGGCCATGCCTTCGGTCTCCTCCTCGTTGAGCCCCGACGACGGTTCGTCGAGCAACAGGACGCGGGGGTTCGTGGCGAGCGCCCGGGCCAGCTCGACGAGGCGTGCCGTGCCGGTGGGCAGGGTGCCCACCATGTAGTTGGCGACGCCGGCGATGCCGACCCGATCGAGCATGTCCGCTGCGACACCGCGTGGATCGAAGCCGGAGCGGTCCCACGATTTGCGCGACTCGGCGGCCACGAGCACGTTGTCGAAGGCCGACAGGTTCGAGAACGCCTCGAGCTTCTGGAACGTGCGGGCGATGCCGAGTCGGGCCCGCCGGAACGGGCTCTTGCCCGTGATGTCCTGGCCCCCGAGCAGGACACGTCCGCCGGTGGGGGGCTGGAGGCCGGTGATCACGTTGAACAGCGTGGTCTTCCCTGCGCCGTTGGGGCCGATGAGGCCGGTGACCTGGCCGGGCTCGCACTGCACGCTGACGTCGCTCAGCGCTCGCAGGCCGCCGAACTGCACGGTGACGTTCTCAGCGTTGAGCAGTGGCATGACCGGCCTCCTCCCGAAGCTCGCTCACGGGCACTTGCGGACGTTTCGCGAGCTCGTCAGCGATCCCGAGCCGGCGATCGAGCTGGGCGATCTTGTCATCGGTGAAGGGCCGCACGAGCCCCAGCTCACCGATCTCGTCGAAGCTGACGTCTTGTTCGCGCCGTCGGGATTCGACGAGATCCTGCTCGCCGCGAGCATCGTGACGCCAGGGGAGGAGGCCGGCGAGGTCTCGCCCGGCGTAGAACACGGCGCCCTCGGGACGGAAGGCCATGCTGATCGCCGCGATGCCCGGCCCGATGAGCGCGACCGAAGTGAGCCAACCACTGCCGAAGACGTCGTTGAGGATGCCTTGGTTCTTGAAGATCTGCTGCAGGGCGGGGAACGACGCCAGCCCGAGGGCGCCCATGAAGGCGGCAACCGGGAACCGCACCCCTTGCACCGCAAGCAACAGCACCAAAGGAAGGCCGAGGAAGAGGGGGAAGGAGTCGACGCGCAACGCAGATTGCTGCAAGCCGTACATCGCTCCGGCGAATCCGGCGATGGCGCCGGAGAGCGCGAACACCGCGATCTTTGCGGTGATGAGGTTCACGCCGATCGTGGCCGATGCCGCAGGGCTGTCCGCCATGGCGATCCAACGCCTGGCCCACCGCGTGTTCCGCAGCATCGAGAGGATGATGAAGAACACGCCGAACATGATCGCGAGGAAGACGACGAAGGCACGCCGGTCGAGCTCATCGCTGCTCATCCTGAAGCCGAAGATCTCGAGCGGTTGGTAGAACGAGCCGGACTTCGTGTTGCTGATGATCTTGCGGTGCCGGAAAAGGATCTTGTCGGCGATCTCGGCGAACGCCATGGTGGACAACGCCAGGTAGAGACCCTTCAGGCGCAACGCCGGCATTGCGACGAGCACGCCCAGCGGCGCGCACATGAGCATCACCCACAACAACGCGATCGGCTTCCCGTCCTGGCCGCCGACATGGGCGTACATCGCGGCACCGAAGCCGGCGATGGCGAAGTTGGCGAAGCTGACCTGCCCGGCCCAGCCGATGAGCGGCACGAGCGACAACATGATGATCGCGAGGCACAGGAACCCTGCGCCATTGCCCAGCCAGACCGCGCCGCGCTCGCCGAAGTTCGTGCCGCCGAACCAGGGGATCCACCCGTAGGCCCACGCGATCACCAACCCGACCATGAACGCCGCGCCTCCGAAGGCTTCGGGCGTGCTGGTCAGCCGCTCCGTGCGTTTGGTCAGCTGGAGCTTGCCCGTCTCGAGCCGGGCCTGCGGCAGGAAGAGCACAGCGATGAACAAGATGATTGCCGGGATGGCCTCGGGTGCGTACGAGAAGTCGGCACCGAAGGCCAGGAACTGTCCGGTGAAGGCTTTGACCAACCCGATGATCATGCCGCCGGCGAATGCCCACGGCAGGCTCTTCAGCTGGGCGATGGCTGCGGCGGCGAACGCGATGACGATGAGCAAGGTGAGGTTCTCGACCACCATGCCTGTCTCGGGCGCGATGAGGATGCCGGCGACGCCGGCGGTCATGGAGCCGAGCGCCCACGAAGCGCCGCTGATGACGTTGGGGCGGACACCGTTGAGGCCGGCGAGCGAGCGGTTGTCGACGACGGCGCGCATCGCAATGCCGGTGCGCGTGCGGTAGAGCACCGAACGCAAGACCACGGCGATGAGCAGCGCCACCCCCACGGTGATGATCCGGTGCCAGGTGGCGGTGATGTCGCCGATGCCGACGCCTTTGGTGTCCTCGAAGAAGTGCGGCAGGTTGCGGCCGCCGACTTTGTTGGGCTTCCACAGCGTGAGCGTGATGCCCATGAAGCTGAGCATCAGGCCCACGGTGACCATGAGCTGCACGACGAGCGTGGCATTGCGCAGCCGGCGCATGAGCAGCTTGTCGAGCGCCAGCCCGAGCAGCGGGGCGAGCACGAAGATCACGGCGATCAGCGCGAACGGTGCCGGCCAGTGCCGGTTGACCCGCAGTTCCCAGTAGGCGAACGCCAGGAAGGCACCTATGGAGCCGTGCGCGAAGTTGAAGATGCCGGTGGTCGAGTAGGTGACCACGAGCCCGAGGGCGGAGATGGCGTAGATGCCGCCGAGCGAGATGCCGACCACGAGGAAGGTGGTGAGGTTCGCCGAGGAGTACGGCGCGACCCCGCGGTTCGTCGTGTACACGTACACGACGCCGACCAGCACGGCCACACCCATGATCAGCGTCGACGGCTTCGCCTTCAACAACCCCACGATTCCCCCCGGAAGCGATCGAACAACAGTCGAACAGAACGAACGCACGGGCGCACGCGTGCACCGATGCGCGGGCGAGGTGATCGGCCGGGCCCGCAAGCCCGGCCGACCACCTCACCGTGTGGTCAGCTGATCTTCTTGGCCTCTTCGGCCGGATCGATGGTGCTGGACACGATGTTCGAGGCGTCGCAATCGAACTTGCCCTTTTCGGCCGGGTACACCCGGACGAACGCGCCGTTCTTCACCTGCAGCATGACGTAGCACGAGCTGAACCCTTTCAGGTCCTTCGGGCCCATCCAGCCGTTGGCGGTGAAGTCCTTGGTGTTCTTCAGGCCGTCGAGGATCGCTGCACGCGTGATGGCGTTCGGGCCGCTCTTGGCCACGATGCCGTCGACGACCTGCTTGAACAGCGCACCGGCCTGCCAGGCCTGCGCGCCGAACGAGTCGACCTTGTCCGCTCCGACGCCGGCGACGTAGGCCTTGGCCTCGGGGTTGCTGTCGGCTTCTTCGAAGGGCAGGAACTGCATCCAGACGTAGGTCCCTTCGACGTCAGCGCCGCCGGTGGCGAGGAACGCCTTGGTGTAACAGGCGAGCGAGCAGGCCCACACCTTGACGCTGGTGAGGCCCTGCGCCTTGGCCTCCTTGCGCATCGTCCACATGGCCTTGTCGTTCGAGCCGTTGTAGATGTAGGTGGCAGCCGCGGCCTTGGCCGCTGCGATGCGGGGGGTGTACGCCGGCTGCTCGTCACGACCCGACACCTTCGGGGTGCCGTCGAACTTCACGCCTGCTGCAGTCTGTCCCGTGATCTGGTAGGTGGCCGACTGCACCGTGGTGGGCAGATCGCCCGGTACCAAGAACAGCCCGTGCAGGTTCGGTTCGTTCTTCACGTACCACTTGGTGGGCCCGACCATGGCCTTCAGCGAACGGACGCCGGAGAGCGCGGTGCACGGCTCGGAGACGCCCTGGATGATGTAGGTGGTGGCGTTGCACTGCTCGTTGATGTCATTGGCGAGCGCCGCGAGATCGGGCAGGCCGGTGGCCTTGCCCTCCTTGTCGGCGCAGCCGCTCATGGGGCTGACGTCGGGGTTGAAGAGGGCGTTGTTGCCCACCATGGCCACCGAGTTCTTGCAGGCGTCGATGAGGCCGTTCTTCGATTCGCTGGGGTCGAGCTTCGAGTCCCAGGTCTTGACCTCGAGCTGGCGGCAACCGATGCCACCGTTCGCGTTGACGTACTTGGCGTACGCGTTCATCGCGTCGAGGTTGCCTTGGAAGAGACCGGGCGCGAGCGGCGAGCCGACGTCGGCCATGACGGTGACGGTGATCTTGGTGTCGGTCACCCCGACCTCGGTGGCCTTCAGCGCCTCGCTCTTGCACTTGTCGGCAGTGGTCGTGGTGACGGGGCCGCTGCTGGTTCCGCTCCCCGTCGCGGTGCCGCTGCCGGTGCTCGTGGCCGGCAACGTGGTGGAGGTGGCGGTGGCGTCGGGCTCATCGTCCCGACCGCACGCCGCTACCGCCAGTACGAACGCGACCATGATCGCGACCCATCGCAGTCTTCTCATCAGGTTCCCCCCTCGTGGACACGGTGTGTCGGTGTGACCTTCGGCGCTGTGGCCGGGGTCACGCGGGGATGAGTCTGTCCCCTCGCGCGTACATGTGCAAATAAGACCGGGGGTGCGCGTTCCGAGGACGTACGGATCAGTCCGGCGTGGTGGCTCCGACGACTGAACCGCTGCCCGATCGCTCGATGGCCCGCTCGTCGGTACCGAGGTAGGACGCGATGACGAGCGGGTTGTTGCGCACCTCTTCGGGGCGTCCTTCGGCGATGACCGAGCCGGCTTCGAGGCAGTACACACGATCGCTGATGCTCATGATCAGCGGCATGTCGTGCTCGAT
>JBKJKR010000149.1:0-2701 GCA_046597135.1 Acidimicrobiales bacterium
CGCGGCATCCGTCCGAGCGCTCGCGGCTCGCTAGGAGGCTTGGTCCATGTTCCTCAGCTACTTCACCGAGCAACCGATGAACGCCTACCCCGCCGACGAGGGGTTGAAGGCCGGCTACACCTCGGTGCTGTTCTCGAACAAGTACTTCGACCCGGTCGAGGGCAGCCGGCTCTACAACGAGCGGCTCGCCGAGTACATCCTCGCCGATCAGGTCGGCTTCGACGGGATCATGCTGAACGAGCACCACAACGCGCCGTACTGCATGCAGCCGCGCATCACGGTGTGGTCGAGCATCCTCGCCGCGGTCACGAAGAACGTGAAGATCGTGCAACTCGGCAACCCCCTGCCCATGTACGACAGCCCGCTGGCTTTCGCGGAAGACATCGCGATGCTCGACATGATCAGCCAGGGACGCTTGGTCTCGGGCATCGTTCGCGGCGCCGGCCAGGAGACGTTCGCGGTCAATGCGAACCCGGCGTACAACCGCGAGCGCTTTCAGGAGGCCCACGACCTTCTCATCAGGATCCTCAGTGAGGACGGCCCGTTCTCATGGGAAGGCGAGCACTACCAGTACCGCGTCGTGAACCCGTGGGCCCGTCCGCTGCAGACCCCACACCCGCGCATCTGGGTGCCCGGCGTGCTGTCGGCCGAGACGTTGCAATGG
The DNA here is from genome assembly GCA_046597135.1 of Acidimicrobiales bacterium. Taxonomy (GTDB): domain Bacteria; phylum Actinomycetota; class Acidimicrobiia; order Acidimicrobiales; family WLNW01; genus WLNW01. The sequence continues at coordinate 665 of JBKJKR010000149.1, forward strand.
GCGGCGCGGCATCGCTATCCGTACATCTCGCTCAACACGCCGCTGCACTACACCGACGCGCTCTGGAAGATCTACGACGATGCGGCTCGCGAATCCGGTTACGAGCCGGGCCCGGAGAACCGCGGCTACCTCTTGCGGGTTCACGTGGCCGACACCATGGAGAAGGCCATGGACAACGGTCGTCAGTTCATGTGGATGCAGGGCGAGTTCACGGGGGTCGGCTACCCGCACTGGGTGAACCCGCCGGGGTACGGGTCCGAGGCCCGCCGGCTCGACATGGCCAAGTACGCGAACGCTCCGGTGAAGTCGTCCAACAAAGCGAGCTTCGAGGAGCAGATCGCGTCGCGCGAGATCGTGGCCGGCACGCCCGACCACGTCATCGAGCAGTTGCGGGTCGTCCTCGAGACGTGTCGTCCGAGCATCCTCATGTTGTGGGGCAACGACGGCGGCGTGTCGCACCAGGATTCGCTCCGTTGCATCGAACTGCTCGGCAAAGAGGTCATTCCGGCAGTGCGCGAGATCGGTGACGAGCTCGGCCTGCGTTCGCCGTTCGAGCTCGACTCGCCGATCTCGCTGAAGCTCTCGCCGCCCGAGACCTTGTTGCGCGGCTGACGGACGGTCCCGTTGCTTGGGTGAAAGCTCCCGCGTTTTCGGCCCGTTCACGACGATCAGCGATCTGGAACGTTCCGAACGCAAGACGTTGATTGCGCTTCGGTTCCAACCCGCCTTACGACAGAACCCCGCGGCAGGTACAGGGTTAGCGTGACCCGCCATGGCTGCGGAGCTTGATCCCCTGAGCGAGTGGCCGACCCGACGCGGCGCGACCGAGGCGTGGCGCCCGGCATGCGGGCCCGCCATCCACCGCGGCACGCCGGCCGGTTTGCTCGTCGAGGTCAGCGACGCGCTCGATGCCGATCTCGAGACGCTCGATCACGAAGCGTGGGCGTCACCGGTGATCTTCGGGTGGTCGGTGCAGGGCGTCGTCGCACATCTGCACGCGGTGCACGATGTTCTCCTCGAGCGCCTCACCGGCCGCAACACGGAACCGGTCACCGCACTCGAGCTCGACGATGCAACCGACCGTGCGTTGTTGCTCTCGCGTGGGCTTGCGCCGGAGGCGACACGCGAATGTTGGCGGGCCAGCGTCGTGCGCCTGCTTCACGGGCTCGAGCGGTGCGACACGCTGGTCGACTGGCTCGGACTCGTGGTGCCCGCCGAGAAGGTCATCGTCGATCGTGCGTTCGAAACGTGGATCCACGCGAACGACATCCGACGAGCCACGAATCGGGCGTCGCTCGATCCCTCCGGTGAGCACCTGAAGCTGCTGAGCGATCTCGCGGTCGAGCTGTTTCCCTTGGCACTCGTGGTCACCTCGAGGCCACGCGACGCCGTCGTCACGGTGAACCTCGCGGGCCCGGGTGGCGGAACATGGACCATGCCGCTGGGGCAGAGCGCGTCGAGCGGGGTCGAGCTGGCCCTCAATGCATCGGCGCGCGAGCTGTGCCTGCTCATGGGTGACCGCATCGATCCGGCCGACTTCGCCTACACCGCACGCGGCGACGCGTCGGCGGCCGAGATCGCACGCGACCTCGTCGATGCTGCGCCGGTGTTCGCTCGGCCCTGAGCTGCAGCGCCGGGCCGCTCGCTGCGTTGTCCTACTTGGGCGCCGGTTCGATGAGGCGACGCGGTGAACCATCGAGCCAGGCCGCGATGTCCTCGACGATGTCGCGATAGAAGATCTCGTAACAACCCTCGGTGACGTATCCGAGATGTGGCGTGGTCACGATGTTGTCGAGGCTGCGAAACGGATGGTCGAGGGGCAGTGGTTCGACGCCGTAGACGTCGATGCCGGCGCCGCGTATCGAGCGCGCGCGAAGTGCCTCGGCCAAGGCGAGCTCGTCGACGATGGGCCCCCGCGAGGTGTTGACGAGGATCGCACTGCGCTTCATGAGCGCCAGCTCCGCCGCACCGACGAGATGGCGCGTGCGATCGCTCAGCACTTGATGGATCGTGATCACGTCGGCCTCGCGGAACAAC
>JBKJKR010000229.1:0-10662 GCA_046597135.1 Acidimicrobiales bacterium
CCGCTGTGGGAGCGCTTGGGCGAGCTCACCATGCCGGTCCTCCTGATCGCGGGGGCCGACGACGCGAAGTTCGCGACCACCGCGCGCGACATGGCCGATGCGATCGGGTCGAACGCGGAGGTGGTGCTGGTCGACGGAGCGGGCCACACCGCCCATCTCGAGGCGCCGGAACGAACCGCTTCGGTCGTGCTGCGGTGGCTCGGGCACGCCGGCTGAGCGGCCGGAGATCACGTCACTTGCGCAGCCTCACCTGGGTGACTCGGTGGTCGGCCCCTTTGCGCACGGTGAGCATCGCCCGGTCCGCTGTTGGTGCGATGTTCTCGCGGAGGTTCCGCCCGTTGATGTCGCGCCAGATCGTCCGCGCCGTGTCGACCGCGTCCTCGGTGCCGAGCGGCGCGTAGTCGCGAAAGAACGAGCCGGGTTCGCGAAACGCGGTGCCCCGCAGCGCGAGGAATCGTTCGATGTACCAGCGCTCGACGTCGTGCTCGTCGGCGTCGACATAGATCGAGAAGTCGAAGAAGTCGCTCACGAACTCGGCCGCGCCGTTTCCGACCTGCAGGACGTTGAGCCCTTCGAGGATCACGACATCGGGTTGGCGGACCACCACGGCTTCGTCGGGGATGATGTCGTACGCGATGTGGCTGTACACCGGCGCGCGAACCTCGGGTGAACCGGACTTCACCTCGCGCAGGAACTCGAGCAGCCGGCGCGTGTCGTAGCTCTCGGGGAAGCCTTTGCGGTTCATGAGCCCGCGCTCGGCCAGTTCGGCGTTCGGGCGCAGGAACCCGTCGGTGGTGACGAGATCGACCGCTGGGTGCTCGGCCCAACGCGACAGCAACGCCTGGAGGATGCGCGCGAACGTGCTCTTGCCTACGGCCACGCTGCCTGCGATGCCGATGATGTACGGCACGCGCGGCCGCCTGGTGCCGAGGAAGGTCGCGGAGACGTGGTTCAGCTCCTGGGTGGCCGCCACGTGCAGGTTCAACAAGCGGCTCAGCGGCAGGTAGACGTCGGCCACCTCGGCGAGGTCGATGCGTTCGTTGATGCCCCGCAACTGGTCGAGGTCGGCATCGTCGAGGGTGAGCGGCGTGTTGGCCCGCAGGAGCCGCCACTCCTCGCGCTCGAAGCTCAGGTAGCGGGACGACGAGGTCACAACGGGCGATGGTACGGCGGTCGGGACGTCGACCCGATACCGGACCTCGACCGACCACGGATCAGGCGCTGATGGCCAACCCCACGGCGAACATCACGCCGTAGATGAGTTGGATGCGACCGGTGCGGCCGAGCACCGGTATGAGCGCGGGGCCTTTGGCTCCTTCGAGCACGATCTGCACGGGTGTGCGCGCCGAAGGCAGCGCGACGAAGGCGAGCACCGCCCCGACGCGCGCCAGGCCGCCGATGAACGGCAGGAGCACGAACGGCAGGGTCATCAGTGCGAAGTAGAGGATGCGCGTGCGCTTGTCCCCGATGCGCACGGCGAGGGTGCGCTTGCCCGTGACCGCGTCGGTGGGGATGTCTCGAAGGTTGTTCACCACCAAGAGCGCGGTGGCGAAGAGACCCACAGGTACCGCGACCGCGAACGACAGACCCGTGAACCGCTCGAGCTGGACGTAGGTCGAACCGGCCGTGGCGACGAGCCCGAAGAAGACGAACACGAACAGCTCACCGAATCCGGCGTACCCGTAGGGCCGCGGACCACCGGTGTAGAACCAGCCCGCGAGGAACGACGCGGCACCCACCGCGAGCAACCACCAGCCGGCGGTGGCGGCGAGCGCGAGCCCCGCGACACCGGCCACCCCGAACGCGAGGAACGCCGCGCGTTTCACCGCGCCGGGTGATGCGAGTCCGGAGGCCACGAGCCGGGTCGGACCGACGCGCCCGGCGGAGTCGGTTCCCTTCACGCCGTCGCTGTAGTCGTTCGCGTAGTTGGTGGCGATCTGTATGGCGAGCGACACGACGAGCGCGGCGATGGCCCGCCACACGATGATGCCGTGGTTCCAATCGCTGGTGTCGTGCACGGCGGCTGCGGTACCGACCAGCACCGGCACCACCGCTGCCGGCAGCGTGCGCGGTCGTGCGCCTGCGATCCACTTGTTGGCCACGCGCTCCCCTACCTCGGTCCGGTCGGCGCACAGGCTTGCACGGCAACCGTGCCGCTGCCCAGGCAAGACGCCCGTAGGCTCGCCGCATGCGCCGGTTGGTCGCCATCGTCATGTCTGCGGGGCCGGCGTTCGTCGCCGAGCTCCAGCGTGCGTGGGACGACGGTGACGCCGTGTTGCCGGTCGACGTGAGGCTGCCCGAGGCGTTGCAGTCCGAGCTCGTCGACGCCATCGGTCCCTCGGTCATCGTCGACGAAGCGGGTCGTCGGAGCTCGCGCCCGGACGCCCGTCCCGTCGAGGCGGGCGATGCGATCGTGGTGGCCACCAGCGGCACCACGGGAACCCCGAAGGGCGTGGTGCTCACCCACGACGCAGTCGTTGCCTCGGCCGCCGCGACGAGCGCCCGGCTCGGCATCGAACCCGACCGTCATCGCTGGTTGTGCTGCCTGCCGGTGGCGCATGTCGGCGGGCTCTCGGTGATCACGCGTGCGTTGCACACCGGCACGCCGCTCGAGGTGCATGCCGGCTTCGACGCCGACCGCGTGCGTGCCGCAGCGCGCGCCGGCGCGACGCACACATCGCTTGTCGCGGCGGCACTCGCGCGGATCGACCCGTCGAGCTTCGAGCGCATCCTCCTCGGCGGTTCCGCCGCGCCCGACCACGTGCCCGACAACTGCACGTTGACCTACGGCATGACCGAGACCGGCAGCGGCATCTGGTACGACGACCGCGCACTCGACGGCGTCGAGATCGACATCCGCGACGGCGAGATCCACCTGCGGTGCCCGATGTTGCTGCGCGCCTACCGCACGAGCACCACCGACACCGATCCCAAGTCGGCCGACGGGTGGTGGGCCACCGGCGACGCGGGCGCGCGTACGGCCGACGGGCGGCTCGTCGTCCACGGGCGCGGCAACGACGTGATCGTCACCGGCGGCGAGAAGGTGTGGCCCGAGACGGTCGAGCGCGTGCTGATCGGGCATCCCGACGTGGCCGACGTGCTCGTCGTACGGCGAGCCGACTCTGCGTGGGGTCAGATCGTCGTGGCCCACGTGGTTCCCGCGGCCGGCGCCGCACCCACGCTCGACGAGCTTCGCGACTTCGGACGCGATCGGCTTGCGCCCTATGCGTTGCCTCGCGCGCTCGAGCTCGTCTCCTCACTCGAGCGCACCGCGCTCGGCAAGCTCCGCCGCAACTGAGCCGCGACTGGGCACCGGCGCGAGGTCAGCGGAGGAACAGCACCGCGACCACGGCGGGCACGACGATCGCCGACAGCCCCAAGATGACGAAGGCGTACAACGCGAAGCTCATTGCCGCGTCCTTCGGCGGGTTGCCGGCAGCGCCGACCGCGTCCCACAGGATGTGCAACGGCTCGTCGAGGGCCAGCTTGATGCGGGTGCGTGCCACCGCCGCGCCGCGCAGGAGGCACCAACCCAAAGCGAAGAGCACGACGTACAACGCGACGAGCAGGCCGACGAGCACCGCTGTGTTCTTCGAACCCTTGTCGACGAGGTTGCCGAGCAGGGAGCTGATGGACGACAGGAACGCACCGCCGAGGAGGAACGTCGGCAGCGCCAGGCTGCGGCCCTTGTAGCCCGGGGTGACCTTCTCGACCTGATACGACGCGCGCCGAAGCATCGCGGCATCGGGCGACGACTTGGGCGCCGACGTCCAACGCCGCGTGTACAGGTCGTGCACCGAACCCACCACCGACTGCACGTGGTTGCGCACGATCAGCTGCGTGAAGATCTTGATGAAGTACTTCGCGAAGAACGTCAGCGGGCCGAGCTTGGGCACCTTCGCATTGCGGTGGCCGTTCCGGTAGAGCACCTCGAGCGCCCGCATGGCGTTGTGGTGCGCACCCTCGAAGCCGTCGGCCCGGTAGAGCGGCTTCCACGCCGACAGCTGGAGGATCATGTCCTCCTCGACCTGGCCGTGACCACCGAGTGCGGCCAGCAACGAATCGGCCGCAGCCTGGTTGCTGCTGCGCAGCGCCTTGAACGCCTCGAGCTTCTCGTGGAACTCGTCGAGCGGATCCGTGTCGGTCTCGACGACGGTGGGCCGGCCATCGGTGGATGGCACGGCGACGCTGGTCGCGGTGTCGGACATCGCCGAATGGTAATCCGACGACCGTCACGCGGGCTTGCCCCGGATTTTCGGTGCCGTCCCGTACGCTGCCCACAGCGTCATCTCGGCGTCTCACATCGCCGAAGCGCTCCAGTGCGAGTTGCCTCGACCAGTCTCGGATCTGGAGGCACCTTGCCCGGAAGCACGCTCGCCCATGACCTGTCCGCGCCGTCGTCGCCCACCGCTGAGCTCGCCACCGCTGAGCTCGCCACCGCTGAGCTCGCGCCGGCCGTCACGGTCCGGCAGGCGACGCCGGTGGCGGTGGCCGTGCCGAGCACCATCGGCCGAGTGGTGACCGCGCTCATCATCGTCGGCCCGGGCGTCGCCCTCGGCATCGGTATCCCGCTGTTGTGGGGCCGCGTCATCCATCTCCAGGACGTGGTGCTGGCCGTCGTGCTCTACGTCATCACGGGCCACGGCATCAGCGTCGGCTACCACCGGTTGTTCGCCCACCGCAGCTTTCGCGCCAACCGCCTTTTGAAGATCGCGCTCGCATCCGCAGGCTCCCTGGCGGTCGAAGGTTCGGTCATCGGCTGGGTCGCGACACACCGCCACCACCACGTCCGCAGCGACCAGTCCGGCGACCCGCATTCGCCTTGGGCCCGCGAACGAGGTGCGAACACCCGCGTGCGGGGGTTCCTGCACGCCCACGTCGGCTGGTTGTTCCGCCACGGCGGCAGCTCCCCGCAGCGCTACGCCAGCGACCTGATGCGCGACCGCGACCTGGTCACGATCAGCAAGTTGTTCCCGGTCTTCGCGTTGGCATCGTTCGCGCTGCCGTTCGGCATCGGCTTCCTGCTCACGCACTCCGTCGTCGATGGCCTCCGCGCCATGCTCTGGGCGGGCCTGGTGCGCATGCTGTTGCTGCACCACGTCACCTGGAGCATCAACTCGGTGTGTCACATGGTCGGGCGCCGGCCGTTCGCGAGCGGCGACCGCAGCACCAATGTCGCACCACTGGCGCTCCTGTCGTTCGGCGAGAGCTTCCACAACTTCCACCACGCCGACCCGTCATCGGCTCGCCACGGCGCGTTGCCCGGACAGATCGACACCTCCGCCGGGGTCATCCGCATCTTCGAACGGCTCGGTTGGGCCACCGAGGTCCGCTGGGCGAACCCTGCGGTGCTCGCGCAGGCCACCCCTCGTCGCTGAGCCAGGCCGGGTCGCTGCTGCGACCGCACCCTAGGCTCGCCGCATGAACCGTCTCGCCAACGAGTCGAGCCCCTACCTGCGACAGCACGCGGACAACCCGGTCGACTGGTACCCGTGGGGTGCCGAGGCCTTCGAACGGGCCCAGGCGGAGAACAAGCCGATCTTCTTGTCGGTGGGGTACTCGTCGTGCCACTGGTGTCACGTCATGGCGCACGAATCGTTCGAGGACGGGCCCACGGCCACCATCATGAACCGGCTGTTCGTCAACGTGAAGGTCGATCGCGAGGAGCGACCCGACGTCGACGGCATCTACATGGACGCGGTGCAGGCGTTCACCGGTCGCGGCGGCTGGCCGATGAGCGTGTTCCTTGCGCCCGACGGCCGCCCGTTCTTCGGCGGCACGTACTTCCCGAACTCACCACGGCACGGCATGCCGTCGTTCACCCAGCTCCTCGAGAACGTGCACGACGTGTGGCTGCACCAACGAGACGAGATCCTCGAGCAGGCCGACCGCATCACCGAGGCCATAACGCAGCAGGCACTCGTGGTCGCCGACGAATCGCTGCCCGGTCTCGAGGTGCTGTTCGCGGCGGGCACCGCACTGCTCAAGCAGCACGATGCGGCGGGGGGCGGGTTCGGCGGTGCTCCGAAGTTCCCCCAGACCATGGCGCACGAAGCGCTCTTGCGACTCTTCGCCCACACCGGCGACGATGACATCCTTCGCATCGTCACCGGCTCGCTCGATGCCATGGCGAGCGGCGGCATCTACGACCACTTGGCCGGCGGGTTCGCTCGCTACTCGGTCGACGCGCAATGGACCGTGCCGCACTTCGAGAAGATGCTGTACGACAACGCGTTGCTGGCGCGCTTGTATCTGCACGCGTGGCAGATCACGGGCAAGCCGCGTCATCTGCAGGTGTGCCGCGAGACCATCGAGTACGTGCTGCGCGACATGACGCACCCGTCGGGCGGCTTCTACTCGGCCGAGGATGCCGACAGCGAAGGTGAAGAGGGCAAGTTCGCCGTCTGGTCGATCGACGAGGTGCGCGAGGTGCTCACCGCCGCCGGGCTCGCCGACCACTCTGACGAAGCCATCGAGTGGTACGGCATCACCGAGGGCGGGAACTTCGAGGGCCACAACATCCTCGTGCGGTCGATGCGGGGCGATCTCGTGCGCCCGGCCCACATCGAGGCGTGCCGCGAAGCGCTCTACGTGCACCGCCTCACCCGACCCAAGCCCGGGCTCGACGACAAGGTCCTCACGGAGTGGAACGGGTTGATGCTCGCCACGCTCGCCGAGGCCGCCGCCGCAACGGGCGACCGACGCTGGCTCGCCGCGGCCCGCGCCAATGGCAGGTTCCTGCGCGAGCAACTGCTCGTCGGCGGACGTTGGCGCCGATCGTGGCAAGCCGACACCGGTGCGCGCCACCTCGCCTACGCGGCCGACTACGCCGCCGCGACCGATGCGTTCCTGAAGCTCGCCGAAGCCACCGGTGAGTCCGGCTGGATCCACGATGCGACGAGCACGGCCGATGCGATGATCGAGTTGTTCTGGGACCCGGACAACGGCGGCCTCTACAGCACGGGTATCGACGCCGAGCCACTGCTCACGCGGCCGAAGGACATACTCGACGGCGCCACCCCATCGGCGAACAGCCTCGCCGCGGTGGCACTGCTGCGCCTCGCGGCGATCACCGGTCTCGACCGCTATCGCGAACGAGCGGCCGACATCTTGCGGCTCGTGGGAACGGTCGCGGCCGACCACCCCACCGCCTTCGGCAATGCGCTCGCGGCCATCGACCTTCTCGCGTCGGGCGTCACCGAGATCGCCATCACCGGCGACCACCCCGAGCTCGTCGACGTCGTGGCGCGGATGTACCTGCCGAACGCCGTGCTCGCGTGGGGCGAACCCTACGATTCGCCGCTCTGGGAAGGACGCGACACCCCGGCGGCGTACGTGTGCCGCGAGTACTCGTGCCTTGCGCCCACCACCGACCCTGAAGTGTTGCGCGCGCTTCTGGCCCGCACCGCCTGAGCCGGGCACGTTCGATGACACTGCTCGCAAAGGAACCGGTGCCGCCCACCGTCACGCGCGCCGCGGGCGTGGCCGCTGCGGTCGCGGCCACGTTGTTCTGGGCCAGCGCCGCGGTGCTCGGCAAGTCCATCGACGCGCCGACCTTCGTGATGCTGGCGTGGCGTCAGCTCATCGCGGTCAGCGCGCTGCTCGTGTTCGCCCGCGTGCGCGGGCATCGCTTCGTCGCCGCCGACCTCCGGGCCAGCGCGTCGGCCACGGTCCTGTTCGCCTTGCACGTCACCGTGTTCTTCACGTCGCTCCAACTCACCAGCGTCGCCGTGGTGGTCTTGATCTACGCCCTTGCACCGATGCTCATCATGCCGCTCGCCGCGTGGCAGTTCGGTGAACGCCCGTTGCCCATCGTGTGGGCGCTCGCGCTGGTGTCGGTCGGTGGCGTCGCGCTCGTCGTGGGCAGCGGGAAGGACTACGGGTCCAACCCCGCGCTCGGCGTTCTCGTCTCGGTGGGCAACGTCCTCGCATGGGTCGCGTTCACGTTCGCGTCGAAGCGCGCCCGGTCGCACAGCGTGCCCACGCTCACCTGGCTCGCCGCGGCGAACGTCGGCGCGCTCGTCGTCACCTTCGCGGGTGCGCTCCTCGGTGGCGAATCCCTCACCGACGTGCACGGCGCCGACTGGATCCGCATCGCCACCCTCGCGTTGGTCCCCGGTCTGGTGGGGCACGCGCTCATGATCTGGTCGTACCGCACCATCGACGTGTCACTGGCATCGGTCATCGCGATCGGCGAGCCAGTGCTGGGCGCAGGCGCGGCCGCCATCTTCCTCGGCGAATCTCTGCAATCGCTGCAAGTCCTCGGCATCGGCGTGGTGTGCAGCTCGGTGGCACTCGTGGTCGTCGCGAGCACCCGTCGTCAGGTGTGACGCAACCCGACGCGGACCGCGTCCCGCCCGGGCAACGAGCGTGCAAGCAACCCCATGGCGTCTTCGATCTGATCGAGCCCGAACACCTCGCCGACCACGAGGTCGCTGCGAGCCTCGCCGCTCTCGAGCATCTCGACCGCTCGTTGCATGGACGCAAAGGTGAAGCCACTGCCCCCGCAGATGGTGAGGGCCTTCATGACGATCATGTCGGTGACGAAGTTGGGGATGGGCTTGTAGTGCTTGAGCCCGGCGAGCAGCACCCGTCCGTTCCATCGCACGAGGTCGATGCAAAGCGGCACCGTGTGCACCACCGACGCGATGTCCATGACGACATCGGCCATGGCACCGCCGGTGTGATCGGCCACGTACGCGACCGGATCGACCTGGTCGACCATGATGGTGTGGGTCGCACCGAGCTGCGTGGCTGTCGCCAGGCGCAGCGCGTCGTCGGATGTGCCGGTGACGAACACCTGCCCGGGCTTGCGGGCCAGCACTGCTTCGAGCACCGCAAGGCCTTGGTGCCCGGGGCCCTGGATGACCACCGAGTCGCCCTCCTGCACACCGGCGATGTCGGTCCAGTTCACCGCGTTCGCGAGCGGCTCGAACAACGTGAGCTGCTCGGCCGGCAACGTGTCGGTGAGCCGGTGCAGCTTGGTTCCCGCGAAGATCTCCATGTACTCGCCGTATCCGCCCCACAGCCCGAGCGTTCCGTCGCCGGTCATGTCGGTGTACCCATAGACCCGGAACGTCGGCGCGATCGACAGGATCTCGTCGACGGCCACCCGGTCGCCCTCGCGCACGCCGAGCGACGCGTCGGGCGCGAGCTTCACCACGCGTCCCACGGTCTCGTGGCCCGGGATCACCGGGAACATCGACGCGCCCGGCACCAGTTCCACGCCATGGAACTGTGCAACGTCGCTGCCGCACAACCCGACCGCCTCGACCTTGATGACGGCACCGCCGGGCGGTGGGTCGGGCACCGCGAACTCTCGCACCTCGTACGAGTCGTTCCCCAAGAACACCGCTGCCTGACACGTCTGACCCACTGGTCACCCCCGGTTGCCCGCCACACCGGATCGTAGAACCACGCCAGCCCTCGCGCCTGCGTCGCTCAGCGGAGGCGAGCAGCGGTGGCCAGGCTGGTCGCGGCGAACACCGCCGCCACCAGGCACGCCCAGGCCACGTCGCCGGACGCACCGCCGGCCGCGATCGCGATCAACGTCGTCTGGCCGATGCTGGCACCGACCTGGTGCGCCATGTTGTTGGCCCCGTTGGCCACCCCAGCGTCTCCCGAGCCGACCGCGTTCGTGATCGACGTGGCGAGCGACGGTCGACCGAAGCCAGTACCGAACGCGCCCACGACGAGCCCGCCGATGAACCACGGCACGCTCGATGCATGTGCGCCGAACGCGACGACCACGAAGGAGACGGCCACCGCACTGTGGCCGATCATGATCACCTGGCGGCTCGGGCGCCGCGACAGGAACCGACGCGCTCCGGCCGCGCCCGAAGCGAACCCGAACGCTCGCACACCGTTGATCCACGAGATGGCGGTGGTGTCGTAGTCGAACAACGCCCGCGCCGCGAACGGTGTGAGCACGTCGAGGCCGTTGAAGCCGGCGTTCACGAACAGACTGGTGCCCATCGCGGCGGCCACCACACGATTGCGCAGCATCGAAGGCGCCAGCAACGGCTCCGCGACCCGATGCTCGATCACGAAGAAGCCGATCAGCGAGACGACGCCGACCACCACCAGGATCTGCAGACCGACGTGGCCGATGCCCCACGAGCGCAGCCGGTTGACGGCGAGCAGCAGCGACGTGAGACCCAGCGCCAGCGTGAGCACGCCGGCCACGTCGAAGCGCACGCCGGGCCGCCGCGGTGTGTGCGGCAGCAGAACCACGGCGACGATCACCGCGAGCGCGGAGACGAGACCTTGCCCCACGAACAACACGCGCCAACCGACGCTCGACACCAAGGGCCCACCGATGGCCACGCCCACGATGGGCGACATCGCGAGCGCCACGGTGACCCGCGCGTACGGGCCGGCACGCTCCTCGGGCGCGAAGATGCGGGCCAGAACGCCGTACGCCGCGGGACTGGTCGAGGTTCCGGCGAGCGCGCCGGCAGTCCTCAGCGCGATCAGCACGCCCGCGTTCGGTGACGCAGCCGCGGCGAGGCTCAGCACCGCGGCCACCGCCCACCCGAGGATGAACACCTTGCGGTGCCCGTAGAGGTCGCCCAGCTTGCCGAAGAGGGGCATGCTCACCGCGAACGCGATCGACGGCGCGATGCCGAGCCAGGAGATCACGCTCGTCGACGTGTTCAGGTC
>JBKJKR010000493.1:0-3575 GCA_046597135.1 Acidimicrobiales bacterium
GGCCGATCTCGATCTGGCCCTCGCCGTGCTCCACTCCGAACTCGCCACCCGCTACACCGCCGTCGAGAACTCCGCGCTGAGCTGTTCGAGGAGGAACGCTGCGCTCTCGGTGTCGTCGCTGATCAGGCTGAGCTTGCCGTGGACGACCGCCCGATGGATCGGACCGGCGTCGATCGCACCGAGGACGGGGAACGCGCCCGGTGCGTCGACCGTGACCACGCCTTCCGCGTCGACCTGGCCGGTGCGGAAGCCGATGGATGACCGGTGCCCCTCGCCGATGCCGCGCACGCTCATGATGAACCGGGCGCCGCCCGCCGGCGCGCCGCGCTGATCGGGGTCGAGCACGATCGACGGGTTGCACAGCGCTGCCGCCTCGATCGAGTACTCGTGGGTGAAGGTGGCCCCGAGCAGCAGGCGTCGGGCGGTCGACAGCGCCTTGTGATGACCGACGCGGTGGGCGACGCGCGCCGCGTGGTGCTCGAGTATCGCGGTGAACTCGCGATGGCGCCCGTCGAAGCGTTGCATCACGTCGGCCAACGAACGCTCGACGTCGGCCTCGTCGAGCGCCAGGACACGACTGACCACATCGCCGGCGCGCGACTCGCCCCCGCCCACTTCCTCCTGGCCGGCGACGAAGAGCCGGGCGACGGACCGGGCGACGTCGGGCCGCAGCCGGACACCGGTACGCGTCATCAGACCGGTGTCGAGCCGGGGCGTCATGACACCCCCACGAGCTGATCGGCGTGCTGCATGGTGGACACGAACGCAAGCGTGGACTCAGCGCCCTGGTTGGTGTTGGCACCGGAGGCCGTGAGCCCGTCGAAACCGCCGCCGCTCGCGGGATCCCACATCACCGTGTGCGAGTCGTTGTCGCCCCGGAACCAATCGACCGCATCGCTGACACCGCGCACCCACTTCCGGTCGCCGGTCGCCGTGGCGGCGCGGGCGCATGCATCGGCGAGCGCCGCGACCTCGATCGGCTGCTGGTCGAAGGCCGGCGTCGGATCACCGGCCGCCCGCCCGCTCGCCGGGGTGACCGACAGGTGATCGCCACTCGACTCGGCGTCGAGCAACCATGCCAGGCGGTCGAGGCCACGCGTGAGCAGGTCGGCACGGCCCAACAGCACACCCGCGGCGACCATGACCTCGGCGTAGGCCGCGCTCGCGTACTGCAGGCGCGGTTCGGGCCAACGCCAGGTCTCGGAGAGGTCGGCTCGGTCGACCGACTGCGCGGCATCGTGCAAGAGATCGCGCGACTGACGGTGCTCGGGGTGCACGGCCAGCACCTCGGCCGCGCCGAGGCCGGCGAACGCCATGGCGTGCATCCACGGCGAACGCTGCGCGGCCGCGTTCTCGTAGCGCGCCAGTGCGTCCTGGCGGATCCAGTCGGCCGGATCGCGGGCGGCGGCTGTGCCGAGGCCCCACACGCTGCGACCCCAGCAGTCCTCGAGCCGGGGCCGGTCGAGCCAGCGGTGATCGGCCGACATGCGGTTGCGGCACCGTCCGTCGACGCCTTGGGCCGACGCGACGAAGCGCAGCGCGGTGCGCGTGAGCCTGCGTACCGCGGCCGACGGTGCCTGCTCTCTGCTGGAGACGACCAGCAAGCGTGCGTTGTCGTCGGTGCAATAGCCGTGCTCGAGGCGTGCGGTGATGCCATCGGCATGTTCGAAGATGCCGTTCTGGTCGGTGAGCCGGACGAGGTGGTCGAAGCGAGCAGCGGGCGCACTCATGAGGCGGCCAGCGGAGCGCATTCGAGCGCAATCTCGCCAAGCGTCGCGTAACGCGTGGCAACCGCAGGCCAAGCGAGTGCGCCCGACAGCCGCCGTGCCTCGGCCGCCATGCAGGTGGCCAGCCCCGGCTCGGTCAGCACACGTCGTATGGCAGTGGCGAGGGCGACCGGATCGCCGTGGGGCACCACGATGCCTGCGCCGCTCGACAGCAGCTCGACTGCGTGGGGGAACGCCGTGGCGATCACGGGGCGACCCGCGGCCACCGCATCGACGAGCACGCCCGACGTGGCCTGATCGTGCGAGTCGTAGGGCAGCACCACGACATCGGCGCTGCGGATCAGCGCGGCGAGCGACGAGCTGTCGCGGTATGCCGCGTCGAACTCGACCCATGAGGCGACGCCGTTGGCCCAGGCGCGCCGCACGAGCATCTCGCGGTACGCCTCGCCCTGGGCTGCGAGCACCTTGGGATGCGTGCGGCCGGCCACCACGTAGCGGGGACCAGGCTGCAGATCACGCAGCTCGACCAGCGAGTCGATGACTCCTTCGATGCCCTTGCCGGGTCCGATGAGGCCCCAGGTCAGGATCGTGGGCCGCGCGGTGTCGTTGCGGCCCGAATCGACGGGCACCGCCGCGCCGTGCGGGATCATGACCACCTTGGCTTCGTCCACGTCGAACCGGCTGCACAGTCGCTCGCGTGCTGCTTCGGTCATGACCACGACCACGTCGGCGGCTGCGGCGACTGCGTTGAGCACCACGCGCTGATGCTCGGTTGGTGCTTCGACCACCGTGTGGGCGACCACGATGACCGGCACGCGGAGTCCGTCGAGCACCGCAAGGACGTCGTCGCCGTCGGCGCCGCCGTAGATGCCGTACTCGTGCTGCACGATCACCACGTCGTACTCGTTGAGGAGCTCGACTGCGGTCTGGACCGACGCCGCGGAACCGCTCAGCAGGTCACCGACCACGGTTGCACCGGCCCGTTCGCCGGTGACGGCGCCGACGCGGACCACTCCGACTGTGGTTTCGGGTCGCATGGCCAGTGCGCCGCTGAGGGCGGCGCTGAAGGTGGCGATGCCGCACGGCGTGGGGGGGAACGTGCTCAAGAAGCCGTACGAACGGCTGGCACCCGCCGGCCGGCAAACCTCACGGCTCATGGAAAAATCGGGGGTGGGCATGCGCGGCTCTCCTCGCTACGGCTCGGGCCGAGGCGTCGAGCCTGCACGGGGCGACGGGCCTGTACGGCCGTCCTGCCCAAGCGAGGCGACTCTCCCAAGGAGATGAAAGCGCAGTCTACCGGTGGGGCAACTCGCTCCGAGCCGGTCCGAAAAACGACGAAGCCGCCGGCACTGCCGACGGCTCCGCGAACGAGATCGAGACTGTCAGATCGCGCGAACGTTCTGTGCCTCTTCGCCCTTGCGACCCGGAGCGACGTCGAACTCGACGCGTTGGCCCTCGTCAAGCGACTTGTAGCCATCACCCTGGATGTTGGAGTAATGAACGAAAACGTCATCACCCTGTTCCCGAGAGATGAAGCCGTAGCCCTTCTCGGAGTTGAAGAACTTCACCGTTCCTGTAATTGCCATACTCTTCTTCTCTCTTCTTTTCTTTCGTTCGGCGGGTAGCGGTCCGGATGACCACACACGCCGAGTCGATCGTGCGCCTCACGGCGACTTTGGTTGCCTTTCGGCAAGATCTGTGGAATCAGGCCGGCACCGCAGGGCTACTTGGAGTCCCAACCCTTGCGAGCTTGCTTCTGCGCGGCTTGTTTGACGTCTTTCGCCGCACGCTTCTCTTTGAGGGTACGGCCGGGTTTCTTCGCCTCGGTCGTCTGACGTTCTTTTGCAG
>JBKJKR010000029.1:0-7114 GCA_046597135.1 Acidimicrobiales bacterium
GTTGTGTCATGGACGGGAAGATTATTCGCCAGAATAGGCGGCATGGGCAGGGACGGGTTTCGAGGGTGGCCGGCCGATGCGCTCGCGTTCTACGACGAGCTCGCGGCCGACAACACCAAGGCGTGGTGGCATGCCAACAATGCGCGCTTCGACGAGAACGTGCGCGGCCCGATGCTGTTGTTGGCCGACGAGATCCGCGACGAGTTCGGCCCGTTGCACATCTTCCGCCCGTTCCGCGACACGCGATTCGCCAAGGACAAGACGCCCTACAAGACCCATCTCGGCGCGGTCACCGAAGGCGAGGGCGGTGCGTCGTACTACCTCCACGTCGGCGCCGACGGGCTCTACGTCGGGAGCGGCTACTACCACCTGGCCGCCGATCAGCTCGTCCGCTATCGCGAGGCGGTGGCCGACGAAGCCGGGGTCGAGCTCGAGAAACTGGTCGACGCCACCCAACGTACGGGACTCGAGATCGGTGGCGACTCGTTGAAGACCGCGCCGCGCGGGTACCCACGCGATCATCCGCGCATCGAGTTGCTACGACGCAAGGGACTCATCGCCGGGCGCCAGTACGCGCCGGCGAAGTGGCTCGCGACGCGCGCCACACTCGATCGCGTCACGGGCGCGTGGCGGGCGTGCGCACCGATGCTCGCGTGGCTCGACACCCATGTCGGACCGAGCGAGCTGCCCCCCGAGGACGCGTGGTGAACGCGCCGCGCCGCACCCACCCCGAGGCCGCCGACCATCCACCGAGCGAACAAGGGGCGTAAGTACGCTCCGCGGCCGTGGCCCTCAGAAAACGCACGGACCGTCAACGCGCTGCGGGTGCATCACTCGCCGAGCGCGCCGCGGCCGGTAGCGGGCTGGCGCGCCGCGACGAGAAGATCCTCGTGATGTTGGCCATGCAGACCCAGCAGATCAACGACCGGTTGACCCGGCTCGAGGAACGCTTCGAGGCCAGCCTGCGCGACTCGATGGCCCAGCCCGACCAGCAGGACCTGCTCGAGTTGCGCCTCAACTCCGCACGACTTGCGGCCGAGCTGTCGCGCGTCACCATCGAGCTGCGCGCCGAGATCAACGAGCTCGCGAGCAACCGGGGCGACGACGTGATCGACCTCACGGCGATCACCGAGATCGGTCAGCCGATCGACCCCGACGCGGGGTCCCCGTCGGCCATCGGTGCCGTACCGCACCGCCGCGTCGACGACCTGGTGGCCGACGCCCGCGAACCGGTCGTGCGGGTGCGGCCGCGGCGCACCGGTGGATGGAAGCCGGTGCGCAGCACCACGCCTCCACCTCATGACACCGACGACTGACGCCGACGGCTGAGCCTGCGCCCGGCCCCTGGGTGCGCGCTCAGGCCGAGGTGAGCCGGCGCGTGGTGGTCGTGACCACCGAGCCGGCCGACGGACCGGTCGAACCCGTGCCGGTGCCGCTTGTACCGGTGCCGCTTGTGCCGGTGCCGCTTGTACCGGCCGTACTGGAAGGGGTGATGGGCGCCCCGCCGGACGTGGTGGAGCCCGTCGTACCGGAGCCCGTGGCGGTGGTCGTGGTGGTCGTGGCCGAACCGGCGGCCGGAGCAGCGCTCGAAAGGATCGTCTGGGCCTCGGCCAACAACGCGTCGATCTCGGACTGCAGCTGCGCGTACTCGGCGAACTTGCCGTCACCGAACGCCTTGTTCGCGGTGTCGCGCTTCTGCTTGACCTGATCGAGGATCGTCGCGAGCCGCTGGCTCCCGGAGGACGAGACCGCCCCGCCCGTAGAGCCGGTCGCACCCGAGCTGGAACCCGTTCCGGTGCCCGTGCCGGTACCCGGGCTGGAACCGGTGCCCGTGCCCGTGCCGGTGGGCGCGGTGCCACCGGTGACCGTGTCGCCGATGCCGGTGCCGGGGAACGCCAAGTTGAGCGCGCCGCTGAAGGTGTCGTCCATGATCACGCGATCGGCGACCGAGATGATCACCTTCTGGATGACCGAGGCGGTGCGGTCGTCCTCGGGCTGCACGTAGAGCGTGCGGACGTAGACCAACGAGTTGCCGACCGGAACCGCGACCAGGTCGCCGTAGTAGACCTTCGAACCCTGGCCGCGCGCGTTGAGCAGCGTGATGGCCTCGGAGACCTCGTCGGAGCTGGCGATGCGGTTCATCACCCCCGAAGGCGCGCGCGGGCTACCGCCGGTGACGTTGTAGACGACGAGCTTGCCGTACTCCGCCAGATCGCTCTTGCCCACCATGAAGCCGGTGAGCAACGGTGTGCGGTTGTCGGCGGATGCCGGGCTGAAGCTGCGAGTGATCACGAACGACTGCTTGTCCTCGCCGGGCAAACGCATCTGCGCGTAGTAGGGCGCCATGCGCTGGTTGTTCGAACTGGACCCGATGCCCGAGGCACCGCTGGCCGAAGCGCCGCCGGTGTTGGCCTGCGGTTCGGAGCCCGGGTCGCTCGCAACGTCCCAACGCTGGCTGTTCTCGAGCAGCACCGTGGGATCGACAACGTGGTAGCGGCCCCACATCGCGGTCTGCACGTCGAACAGATCGGTCGGGTACCGCAGGTGCTCCTGCAACGTCTGCGGCATCTCGGCGAACGGCGTGAAGAGCTTGGGGAACGCCTTCGTGTACGACTCGAGCAACGGGTCCTTGCCCGGCATGGCGTACAGGACGACCGATCCGTTGTAGGCATCGACCACCGCCTTGACCGAGTTGCGCACGTAGTTGATGCCACCCAGATCGTTGCGCGACAACACCCCGCCGACGCGTTGCGAGTACGGGTACTTGTTCGTGGTGGTGTAGCCGTCGATGACGTACACCGTGCGGCCGTCGACGATGACCGGATACGGATCGGAATCGAACGTGAGGAACGGCGCGATGGCCTTGACCCGCTCGCGCACGTCTCGCTTGAAGATCACGCGTGACTCGCTGGTGACGAAGTCGGAGATCAGCGGGTCGATGCTGCCGAAGCGCAACGCGAACGCGGCGCGGCGGACGAACGAACCCATCTCGACGCCCGCCGTCTCCCCGTCGCTGGTATCGGCGAAGTTGGAGGTGGTCGTCTCGCCGGATCGCGAGTCGATGCCGATCTCGGCGCGCTTGGTGTTGATGATCGCGTAGCCACCGAGGTTCTCGCCGAAGTACACCTGCGAGCGGTTGATGGTGAGGTCGAGCTTGGGATCGACCTGGGGCGGAAGCCCGCTGACCAAGAAGTCGGGCAGGCCACGCTCGACCTCGTCGGCGGGGGCCACGACCACGCCATCACCGTGGGTGTACGCGAGGTGCGCGTTCTCCCAGCTCTGGCTGCTGTCCTCGTTGAGCTCGCGGACCCCGATGACCACCTGGGTCTGCTTGCCGTCGATGGAGTAGCGGTCGAGGTCGGGGGTGCCGAACTTGTAGAAGTCCTTCACGCCCTGCAGCGCGGTGAGGGTGGAGGAGATGCGGATGGGTGTGACCAGGCGCGTGTTCGCGAAGTTGTCGGCCGCAGCCTTGATGTCGTTGGCTGCGGGTTCGGGCTGGTACGCGAGCTGCCTCTCCTCGACGTCGTCGAGGCCGTAGGCGATGCGCGTGGCCGCGATGTTTCGCTCGACGTAGATGCGTTCCTTCGTGGACTGTGCCGGCTCGACGCGGAACCGCTGCACGAACGCCGGGTACACGTTGCCGGCGGCGATCGCGCAGAACGCCCACAGCCCCACGGTGACCGCCGGGAGCTGCCAACCGCGCCGGAAGATGTTGGTGATCAGGAGACCGAACGACAGCACCGAGATCAACAACAACAGGTAGATGGCCGGTCGCTGGACGTTGACGTCGGTGTAGGTGGCGCCGTCGACGACGCCTCGCTCGGAGAACAGGAGCTCGTAGCGCTGGAGCCAGTAGTCGGCCGCCTTGACCAGTGCGAGCACACCGAGCAACAGCGACAGGTGCGCCTTGACCTGTGGCGTGACGTAGTCCCGTTCGACCTGGAGGCGGATGCCGCCGTTGAGGTAGTGCTGCACCGCGGTGATGAGCAGGATCATCACGAACGAGAAGAACAACCAGTTGGTGAGGAACGTGAGGAACGGCAACCGGAACACGTAGAACCCGATGTCCTTCTGGAACAACGGATCGACCTCGCCGAAGTCCACGGCATGGGTGAACAGCAGCCATTCGTTCCACTGGCTCGACACGCCGGCACCCGCGATGAGCGCGAGTACGCCGGCCACCGCCACCCGCACGATGCGAGCGCGTCGGTCGACGAAGAGATGCCACGCCTCGAGCAGATCCTCCTCGGGACCCGCCGGGCGGCGGTTCGGCGCAATGCGGTCGGCCACGAAGAGGTTCACCCAGCACAACACGAAGAAGAACGAGATGAAGATGAGCGCGAGCACGATGCGGGCGCCCAGCACGTTGCGCCACACCGAGGTGAGCCCGAGCGACCGGAACCAGAGAAAGTCGGTGTAGAAGCCGGCGATCCCCTTCAGCGACATCGCCAGCACCACGAGCGCGATCACGACGACCAGACCGATGGTTCGCCCGCGACCGCCGAACCTGCCGCGGCGGCGCGCGTCAATCGGAGTGGCCATGCGCCGGAGCCTACTGGTGCACTGGAACGAGCAGGCAGCGGCAACCCGCGTGCCCGGGCGGACGGGTCGCGCCCGTGGGGAACGGTGTCCCGACCTCGATGGGGCCTTCGAGCGCGTTGTCGTCGCAGTCGGCGCTGCACCCGTGCACCGGGTCGACCGCCCACCGCACGAGGTGCCCCGCATGGGCCGCCTCGACGCCGGTGTTGAACGCCGACAGCGCGATGGTGCGAGCCGCGTCGTCGACGTGTTGGCTCTTCACCTCGCGATAGGCCGTGCGCATCCGGTCGAGCACCTCGTCCTCGACCGCTTCGCCGGCCAGCGCCCGCTCGAGGAGCGACCGCAGCGGCGCGACCAGCTCGTCGGCCACGCATGCGTCGAGCGATGCGAGATCGGCGCCATCCCCGCCGATGCCGTCGGCGAAGAACGACGCACCGGCTCCCACGGCCGACAGGAGCTCCCCACCGATGGCCGCGACGTACCGACCGGCATGGTGATCGACCGGCGGGAGCACGTCGTCGCGATCGACGCGACCATGCGAGCGCCGCACCAGGTCGAGCACATCGTTCTGCTCGTCGGCCAGGAGCCGCTTGATCTTGCGCGAGATCTGCGCCTGCAGCGGCGCCAGCACCTTCTCGCGTTGGGTGAACCGGTCGGCGTCGTCCGCCTGGACCGCACCGAGTCGATCACCCGAGATGGCAAAGGATCCCTGTTCGGACGCAGGCTCGGGCTCGACCACCGGCTCCGGGGCATCCGCGCGGCCGTCGCCCGTGGGGAACAGGGCCGACCGCAGTACCTCTTCGGCCCGCGCGACCTTCTCCTCGCGCGTGCGCCGGATGCGGGCGAACAGATCATCGACCGCCACGGCGGGCGCGTCGGTCGGCTCGACCTCGACGGGCTCGGGCTCGGGCGCCTGTTCGGGCTCCGGCCCGTGCGCCTCTTCGGGCTCGGGTTCGGCGATCGGCGAGAACTCCGCCACCCGGGGCGATCGGGCCCGCGGCGCCTCGGCGATCTCGACGATCTCCACGACCTCGACGATCTCGACGATCTCGACGATCTCCACGACCTCGGTGATCTCCACGATCTCGACCACCTCGACGTCGATCACCTCGACCGCAGGCTCGACCTCGTCGGGCGCCGAATCGGCCTCGGCCTCCGGCTCCGAATCGGCCCCGAGCTCCGGATCGGGATCGAGTTCGATGGAGGCCGGTTCGGCGCGGTGCGAAGCGGGTTCGGGTGGCGCGCCGTCGCGAAAGACGCGCACCACTTCGACCGCGTCCGGTGGGTCGAGGATGGGCACGGCTTCGCGCGGCAGGCCGGCATCGCGTCGGCTGCGGGTGACTTCGGCGAGCAGGATCTCGTGGTGCTCCGGCTCGGAGTCGACGTACAACGGCTCGGCCACCACGCTCGGCGAGGCAGGGGCAACCGGCGATTCGGCAGCGTCGGCCGCTTCGACCACCGGCACTGCGACGACGGGCACTTCGGCGACGGGCACTTCGGCGACGGCCGGAGACGGCTCGGGCGCAGCGACCGCAGGAGTAGTGGCCGCACTGCTGACGACCACTCGTTCGATCTCGTCGTCCGACAGCTCGGCGTCGTCAGCGTCCGCGTTCGGCGCTGCGCCATCGCTCTGGCCCGCTGCGTCGAGGAAGAACTTCGTCTCTGCTTCGTCCCACTCGCCGAAGAGCTCCTCGGCCGGGGCCGGCTCGCCGACGGCGGGCGGGGTCCCGTCATTGACCCAACCGGCCGGCTCGTCGTCGGCTTCGACGACTACCTCGGTGCCGGCCTCGACTTCGACCTCGCTCAGGGTCACCAAGGGCATGCCGGCACGCGCGGCATCGTCGATCTCGCGTTCGATGCTCGCGGCGTTCGGGATGGCCTGCGCCGCAGCACGCTCGGCTGCGCGACGCGCCGCCATCTGCGCGTTCGGCAACGCATCGTCGAGGGTGGCCGAGACCTCGTCGAGCGAACGACGGATGTGCGTGTAGGACTCGAGCAACCGATCGCGTCCGGCCCGGAGCTGTTCGAGTTGCGCGCGCATCGTGTGGCGCTTGGCCGCGAGGTCGTCGAGCATGCGCTCGCGCACCAACTTGGCTTCGGCGATGATCGCCCGCCCTTCGGCCCGCGCCGCCGCCAGCTCGTTGTCGACCGCGGCGTGGGCGCCCGAACGGATCAGCGCGGCCTCGGCCTGTGCCGTCTCGATGATGTCGCGGGCCTGCTCGTCGGCCCGTGCGAGCTTGTCGGCGGCCGCACCGCGCGCCGCGGCGAGGACACGAGTGGTCTCCTCGCCGAGCAGAACGGTGGCCCGTTCCTCGTCGAACTCGGCCACCGGTGGCGGAGCCTGCGTTCGTGCGTCGGCGAGTGCGGTCTGCAGCTCGGTCTCGCGTTCGCGCAGCCGCGTCAGCTCGCGCGCGAGCACCTTGAGGTAGGCGCGCACCTGCATCGGATCGAGCCCACGACGACGGGTGTCGAACTCTGCGGCACCGATCGACTCGGGGTTGGATGGATCAGGGAGCCGAGGGATCGCCATTGGGCTCGATGCTACGGGTCGGCCACCGGAGCGCGGGTGCATACT
>JBKJKR010000165.1:0-5447 GCA_046597135.1 Acidimicrobiales bacterium
AACAACAGCTCGTGCCCCTCACCGAGGTGGTCCACGACCGGCTCAACGTCGAAGTCTTCCGGGGCTGCACCCGCGGCTGCCGGTTCTGCCAGGCCGGCATGATCACCCGCCCGGTGCGCGAGCGCCCGGCCGACCAGGTGCGCACCATGGTGCAGCCCCGGAAGACTTCGACGTTGAGCCGGTCGTGGACCACCTCGGTGAGGGGCACGAGCTGTTGCTTGGGGTAGGGCCAATCGGCGAGGTCGGCGACCGTGCGCTTCTCGATGCGCTCGGGTGCTTCGCGCACCCGCGGGGTGGTGCCGAGCAGCACGGCGCCGTCGTAGCGCGACTCGTAGAGCGCCGGTACGTACACGCCGGTCACGCCGGCGAGGTCGCGAAGCACGCCCTCGCGCGACGGCTTGCCGGCCGCCTTCCATGCGCCGACGACCTCGGTGATCTCGCTGACCACTTCTTCTCCGTCGCCGAGCACGAAGAAGTCGACGAAATCGGCCAAGGGCTCGGGGTTGTAGGTGGCGTGGCCGCCCGCCCCGATGAGCAGGTCACCCGCGGCGCGGTGCTCGGCCCGCACCGGGGTGCGGGCCAGGTCGATGCAGTTGAGCAGGTTCGTGTACACGAGCTCGCTCGACAGGTTGAAGGCCAAGATGTCGAACGCGGGCGCCGGCAGGTGGTTGTCGACGGAGAACAACGGCAGGCCGTGCAGCCGGAGCTGGGCCTCGAGGTCGACCCACGGGGCGTAGGTGCGCTCGGCCACGGCGTCGGCCCGCTCGTTCAGGATCTCGTACAGGATCTGCAGGCCCTGGTTGGGCAACCCGATGTCGTAGATGTCGGGGTACGCGAGCAGCCAGGCCACCTTCCACGGGTGGTGAATCGGACGCTGCATCCCGTCCTCGCAACCGATGTAGCGAGCGGGCTTCTCGACCCTGGACAGAATGGGCTCCAGCTGTGTCCACAGCGAGTCCACCGCCGCAGCCTACCGGGCGAACCCGGGTATCTCGAAGTAGGAGACGGCCGGAGATCACTCGAAACGACGCATGTGCACGCTTTCGACGAGTCCGATGCTCATGAATGACGCCAGGATCGACGAGCCGCCATAGGAGACGAACGGCAGGGGGATGCCGGTGATGGGCATGATGCCGGTGCTCATGCCGATGCTCTCGAACACCTGGAACATCGTCATGCCGAGCACCCCGGCGCAGATGAGGGTGCCGAACAGGTCGGGCGCGTTGGCCCCGACCCGCCAGATCCGCAGGACCATGATCCCGTAGAGGGCGATCAGCACTGCACTGCCGGCGAAGCCGAGCTCCTCCCCCACCACCGTGAAGATGAAGTCGGTCTGCTTCTGCGATACGAGGGCGCTGTTCTTCTGATCGCCGTCGAACAGCCCGGTGCCGACCATGCCCCCATTGCCGATGGCGGTCTGCGCGTTCCTCTGCTGCTCGAAGACGCCCTTGTTGTCCTCGGATGGCCTTTGGTCGACGAACGCGGTGAGGCGGTCGACCTGGTACTCGCTGAGCACGCCGAGCTGCAGTGTGGCGGTGCTGGCGGCGATGACCACCAGCGCGAGCAACAGCAGGTGCCGGGGCCGCACGCCGGCCACGACGAGGATGACCGTGGTGAACGCGGTGTACACGAGCACCGTGCCGAGGTCGGGCTGCAGCATGATGATCGCCGACGGCACGCCGGCGATGGCGAGGCCGATGAGCACCTGCTTCACGTTGGGCGCGGCGCGGTCGATGGTGAAGAAGGCGGCGAGCGCCACGATCACGGCGATCTTGCCGAACTCCGATGGCTGCAACTGGAACGGGCCGAGCCGGAACCACGCGCGGGCACCGTTGACCTCGACCCCGAGCACCAGCACGGCGAGGAGCACGAGGATCGTGGCGCCGTAGGCCAGCACGGACAGCTCGCGCAGGCGGCGGTAGTCGATGAGCATCGTGACGATCATCAGCCCGAAACCGACGAACGCGAAGGTCATCTGCCGGTCGAGGAAGCTCCGGTTGGGCACCGCGCCGGTGCCGCGCGTCGCGCTGTAGACCATGAGCAAGCCGATGCCCGTGACACCCAACGTGGCCAGGAGCAACGAAACGTCGATGCGGCGCACCAACGAGGTCTGCGTGCTCGCGGACCGTCGTGCGGACCCGAAGCCGGTGAGCGCGGTCATGGGCACGCCTCGCCTTCGCGAAGCAGCGGTACACGGGTGGTGGTCACGGGAGGTGTCGTGGTGGACGTGGTGGTCTTGCCCTTGGCGGCGGTCGCGCCCGACGTTGCCTTTGCGCCCGTGGCGCCCGAGCCGGTCTTCGCTCCGGCGTTGCCGGTCGCCCCGGTCGCTCCGGCGGTGCCGCGGGCCGCCGCGGCGGCGATCTGGGCCGTGGTGCGCGCCTGGCACACCGCGAGCACCCGCTCGCTGTACGCCTTGGGCACCTCGTTGTTGAACACCTTCTGCATCGTGTCGGCCACCACGGGCGCGGCGTTCGCCCCACCGAAGCCCGACTGCTCGAGCACGACCACCATCTGGAACGTGGGCACCGCGCCCGCGGTGTTGGGCTTGGTCGGGTCAGGCACCGGGCCGAAGGCGCTGAACAACGCGGTGTCGGCTTTGTTGTCGACCTCGGCGGTACCGGTCTTGCTGGCCACGGGCCACTTGTCGAGGTCGAACCCGACGTCGCTGAACGCCGGGTAGCCCGTGCCCTGCTCGCCGGTGACCGGGTTGCGCCAGGACGTCACGCCGATCAGGCCGTCGATGATGGGCTGGCGCGCCGCCCCGTTGATGGTCAGCGTCTCGAGCTTGCGCGGCGCGAACTCGCGCACCACGGTGCCGTCGAGCGCTTTGACCTTCGAGGCGATGTTCGGCGCGAAGAGGTGGCCACCGTTGGCGAGCGTGGCGTAGGCGTTGGCCAGCTGCAGCGGCGTCACCAGAACGTCGCCCTGCCCGACGGCCAGGTTGATGTTGTCACCGGTGGTCCAGTCGCCGAAGGGGAACGCCGTGGGGTTCGCCTTGTTGCGCTGCTTCTTGAGGTCCTTGTCGGGGATGAGGCCCGAGGCCTCGCTCGGCAGCTGCACCCCGGTGACCCGCCCCAGGCCGAACATCTCGGCCGCGGTCTGAATGGCCCGGTCGTTCTTGCTGAGCCCGATCTCGGCGCCGATGCGGTAGTAGTAGGTGTCGCTCGACACGGTGAGGCTCTTGCGCAGATCGACGTCGGGGCTGGTGACGATGCGGCCGGCACCGTCGCGTGAATTGGTGAACACGCACTTGCCGCTCGTGCAGCGGTCGAACTTCGACAAGTCGAAGGTGCCGTCGTCGAACGCCCGCCCGTCGACGGTGGGCAGGCGACCGGTTCCCATGAACCCTTGATCGATGGCCGCGTACGCGGTGAACGGCTTGAACGTCGAGCCCGGTGCGTATTGCCCCTCGGTGGCCCGATTGGTGAGCGGGCTGTAGGCACCGGGTTTCGTGAGCGTGTCGTACTTCGACTGGGAGATGCCGCCCACGAAGTCCTTCGGCGAGTACGCGGGGTACGAGGCCATGGCGAGCACGGCGCCGGTCTGGGGATCCATCACCACCGCCGCGCCAGCGGGCGCAGTGATGTCGGGGTCGTCGTCGTTGCGCTTGTTCTGCAGCCGTGCCGAGACGAGCGCGTTCTTCAGCTCCTCCTCGGTGAGCTTCTGCAGGTTGATGTCGATCGTGAGCCACACGTCGTTCCCTGGTACGGGATCCTTGCGCCGTTCCGTGATCTCGCGAATCACTCGCTCGCTCGAGGTCACCTGGAACCACCGCTCACCGGGTGTGCCGCGCAGCTCGTCCTCGAAGATCTTCTCGATGCCGGTCTTGCCGATCTCGTCGTCCTTCGCGTACGTCTTCGGTGAGCTCTTCACCAGTTCGTACTCGCTGGAGTTGATGCGCCCCACGTAGCCGAGCACGTGCGCCGCGAGGTCGCCGTAGGGGTAGTCGCGCACGAGCGCGCGGTCGATCGAGACGCCGGGGAACTCGTCGGGGCGTTCACCGATGTACAGCACGAGCTCACGATCGACGTCGACGGCCAGCGTGACCTCTTGGATCGACGACGCGTTGTCGATGAGCTTGGTCAGCTCGGCCACCTTCGTGAGCCGCCCCGAGCGCGAGATCTCGGTGGCCAGCTTGGTGATGGTGGCGAGGCGCTCGGCGCTCTTCGCCTTGGGGAAGGCCGCGTCCCACACCGGCTTGTCGACTTTGACCACGTTGACGACCTTGTTGTCGACGAGGACGTTGCCGTTCACGTCGAGGATGCGCCCGCGGGGCGCGGGGTCGCGCACTGGACGTTCGATGTTGGCCGACGCCAGCTGCTCGGATTCCGCGGTGTTCAGCACCTGGAGGTACCAGAGCCGCGCGACGAGCGCGACGAAGAGCGAGATCGAGATGACGCCGATGATGCGGAGTCGGAAGCGCGGTGCGTCGTCGGTCATGGCCGTTTGGAGAGCCGACCTCAGGTCGCAGCCCGCAGGGCTCCTGACGGTCGATAGCTCCAACGTATTACACGTCCGGCCGGCGGACTCAGCAGCAGGTTGCACACGCCGACGAGCAACGAGATGCGCACGAGCGACGGCGTGGCGAACCCCGGCTGGCCGAGGATGGCCGCGCCCAGAGCGAAGCCGGCCACGCCGACGACCGAGGCGATGCCCGTGCTCACGGCAGCCACCAGTCCCGTGGGCCGGTGGAGGTTCTCGCTCAGGTTGCCCATGAAGTACGCGGCCACGCAGCAGGTCAGGGCCCACAGCCCGAACGGCGACGGGTGCTGCAGGTCGTACAACAGGCCCATGGAGAACCCCGCCGTCGCCCCCCGTTCGGCGCCCGCGACGCGCCCGAAGTGCAGCGATACGAGCAGTGGCAGTTCGGGCGCCACGCCGAAGGGGTGGATGTCGACGAACAACGTGACCTGCACGAGGAACGTGAGCGCCATCACGAGGGCGAGCCGGGCCCGGGTGGGGATCATCGCGTCCCCGTGAACAGGATGACCGCGACGAAATCGATGCTCTCGACGTTGGTCACGGGGTCGATCTCGAGCACCACCGTGCCCGAGCTGCGGTCGACGGTCTTGACGCGGCCGACCGGGATGTCGGGTGGGAACTTGCTGCGGTCCTGACCGTTGGTGAGCACGGGGTCGCCCACCTGCACCGGCGCGTCGATGGGGATGCTGGCTTGGGCCCGCAACGGATTGCCCGACCCTGTGCCCTTGGCGAGCGAGACCTCTTGGTCGATGCGCACCCCCACCGCGAACTGGGGCGAGGTGATGAGCTGCAACCGCGACCGCGTGGCGTCGACCTCGACGAGCCGGCCGACCAGCCCGGCACTCGTGACGACCGGCATGTCCTTCACGAGCCCGGCGTTCGAGCCCTTGTCGATCTCGACGCTGTACGCGTCGAAGTTGCCCACGGATCCGGCGACGACACGGGCGACCACGCGCGGGTAGTCG
>JBKJKR010000297.1:0-3730 GCA_046597135.1 Acidimicrobiales bacterium
CCGGGCTGGACGTTGCAGGCATCGCAACCGTTCTCCTCGGCGCGCAAGTGGGCTTCGGCATCGTTCGACGATCAGGGCTCGTTCTTCCTCGGCGCACCCGAGATCCTGCTCGAGGACGACGACCCCGTACGCGAGCGCGTCACCATCGAGGCCGAGCGCGGGCGACGCGTCATCGCGGTCGTCCGCTCCCGACAGCCCGTCACCACCACGGGCGACGACGTCCCCGCGCTGCCCGAGCAACGCGAAGCCGTCGCGCTGGTGCTGCTCGAGGACGTCATCCGTCCCGACGCGTTCGAGACGCTCGAGTTCTTCCGTGCGCAAGGGCTCACGCTCAAGGTGATCTCCGGTGACCATCCGAAGACCGTGAGCGCCGTGGCAGAGCGCGCGGGAGTGCCCGACGCCGATCAGGTCTTCGACGCGCGCGAGCTGCCCACCGAGATGTCCGCGCTGGCCGACGTCGTCGATCGATACACGGTGTTCGGCCGCGTCACGCCCCAGCAGAAGCGCGACATGGTGGGCGCGCTGCAATCACGAGGCCACGTCGTCGCCATGACCGGCGACGGGGTCAACGACGTGCTCGCGCTCAAGGACGCCGACATGGGCATCGCCATGGGTTCGGGCTCGGCCGCCGCACGCGCGGTCGCTCAGCTCGTTCTGCTCGACAACGCGTACAGCACGTTGCCGCACGTCCTCGCCGAGGGTCGACGGGTCATCAACAACATCGAACGGGTCGCGAACCTCTTCTTGACGAAGTCGGTGTATGCGGTGCTGCTCACCGTGCTCACCGGCATCACCGGGGCGCCCTATCCGTTCATCCCGCGCCACTTCACGCTCATCGATTGGTTCAGCATCGGCATGCCCGGTCTCTTCTTGGCGCTCGCGCCGAGCGAGGAGCGGGTGCAGGCCAACTTCCTCCGCCGTGTGCTCTCGTTCTCGGTACCCGCCGGGGTGAGCGCCGCGGCAGCCACCTACGCGGTGTACTCGTTCGCACGCACGGGCGAGCACGACACCCTCGTCGAGGCGCGCACCGCAGCCACGATCACGTTGCTCGCTCTGGGTCTGGTGGTGCTGGTCGTCACCAGCCGTCCGCTGAAGCCGTGGAAGATCACGCTCGCGGCCAGCATGGCCGGGTTCTACGGTGCCGTGCTCGCCATCGGACCGCTGCGCCGCTATTTCGAGCTCGATGTGCCGTCGCCCACCACGACGTTCGCGATCGCCATCGGCATCGCAGTCGGCGCGGCGGGCATTGCGCTGCTCCCGCCACTCGTCACGCGTCGATTCGCCGGCGTCGAGCCCTCCGGCGACGTCCCGATGAACGGTCCCCATTAGGGTCACGGCGATGAGCGAACCCGGCGACGGCGCGGCCTACACCGACATCATCTTCACGCTCGATCGCGGCGTCGCCGTGATCACCTTGAACCGACCCGACAACCTCAACGCGTTCAGCTCTGCGATGGGCGCACAACTGGCAGACGCGCTCCGCACGTGCGACCAGGACGAGTCGGTGCGGGCGGTGATCATCACGGGCGCCGGGCGAGCGTTCTGCGCCGGTGCCGACTTCTCGGGCGGACCCGCCGTGTTCGGCTCGCAGGTCGGAAACGCGAGCTTCTCGTCCGATCCCCTGCGCTATCACCCGTGGCAGGTGCGCAAACCGGTGATCGCCGCGATCAACGGCCATGCCGTCGGTCTCGGCATGACCATCCCGCTGCAGTGCGACATCCGCATCATCGCCAAGACCGCGAAGTGCGGCATCGTCCAGAACCGCCGCGGCGTGATGCCCGACGCGCACAGTCACTGGACGTTGCCGCGCATCGTCGGCCATGCCCGAGCCGCCGAGATCCTGCTCACCGGGAAGATGTTCACCGGCCTCGATGCCGCAGCGTGGGGGCTCGCGTCGGAGGCCGTCGATGCCGAGCAGGTGCTCCCCCGCGCACTCGAGATCGCGCACGAGATCGCCACCCATGTCGCGCCGGTGTCGGTCGCCGTGAGCAAGCGGTTGTTGTGGGCGGATCCTCCCCCCACGCAAGCGCAGATGCATCAACTCGAGACCGATCTGCACCTCGTCCTCATGGGCAAGCCCGACTCGCGCGAGGGCGTTCTGGCGTTCCTCGACAAGCGCGATCCACAATGGACCATGACCCTCGCGGATCACTGGCCGGCGTGGCTCGACGACGACCCCATCGTGGGCCCTCCGAGCGCAACGTGACTGCCGCCGAAGGACGCAATGCAGTCGTGGTCGGCGACGGTCCGTTGGCCGCGGACCTGGCCGACGGACTCGGTACGCGTGGTTATCGCGTGGCTCCGCTCGCCGTGCGCGACGTGAGTCGCGCGATGTTCGCCGACGCGCTGCAACGCGTGCACGAGGAGCTCGGATCGATCGACCTGATCGTGCACGCTCACGCGCATCCGTTGGCCGCACGCGAGGGCCGCGTCGCCGATCTCGCCGAACGCGACTGGATCGATGCGTGCGAGTCGACGCTCGACGCGGCGTACCGCCTCGCGCAAGCCGCTCACGTCCATCTCGCCGCCAGTCAGGGCCGTCTCGTGTTCCTCGTGCCCACCATCGGGCTCACCGGTGCTGCGGGCTACGCCGCCTTCGCCACGGCAGCCGAGGGCATACGTGCGCTGGCGAAAGGCATGGCCAAGACCTGGGGTCACGACGGCATCACCGTGAACAGCATCGCTTATGCCTTCGCGGCCGACCCGGCGACCACGCGCATGTCGCTCGTACCACCGGCGCTCGGACGCCTGCCCATCGCCGAGACCGACATCGCACCGGTGATCGCGTTGTTCGATTCACCCGACGCGCACTTCGTCACCGGTGCCACGCTCGTGCTCGACGGCGGAATCTGGACCGCGCTGTGAACGACTCGGCTGATCCTTCGACATCGCCCCAGTTGCTCCTGGGCCGCACCGCCATCGTCACCGGCGGCGGCCAAGGTGTGGGCGAAGGCATCGCTCGTGCGCTGGCGGCCGCCGGGGCCAACGTGGTGATCGCCGCCCGACGCGTCGAGACCGGGGAGCCCGCGGCGCAGGCCATCCGCGATCGTGCCCACAACGCGATCTGCATCCAGTGCGACGTCGCGTCGCGCGCCGACATCGAGCGCATGATCGACGAGACCGTCACCGAATACGGCGCGCTCGACATCGTGGTGCACAACGCCGTCAGCAGCGTCGGTCCGGTGGCCCAGGTACAGGACGCCAGTGACGAGGTCTGGCACGGGCTCATGCACACTGCGCTGCGCGCCTCGTTCAACCTCGCGCAGGTGGCGTTGCCGCATCTGCGCGAACGCGACGGCGGCACGCTGATCCTGCTGACCTCGCCGGCCGGCGTCGAAGGGAGCGCCGATCGGGCCACCTATGGCGCGGTCAAGGCCGGCCAGCGCGGGTTCGCCAAGTCGCTCGCCCGCGAGTGGGGGCCGCTCGGCGTCCGTGTGAACTGCATCGGCCCGGTCGCGATGACCCCGGCCATGGCCCGCGCCTACGAAGCCAACCCCGAGCTCGAGGCCCGCATCAACGCCCGCACGCCGCTCGGCCGCATCGGCGATGCCGAAGCCGACATCGGCGCAGTGGCCGTGTTCCTCGCGAGTGACATGGCCCGCTACGTCACCGGGCAGACGCTCATCGTCGACGGCGGCGGATTCCTCGGGCTCTAGCCCTTCGGGGTGCTCAGGCGTCAGGCTTGGACGACTCGGCCGCAGCGGCCTCGTCGGCATCATCGGTCGGGGAC
>JBKJKR010000310.1:0-2579 GCA_046597135.1 Acidimicrobiales bacterium
CTCGTTGCTCGGCGTCGATGACGGCGTCATCCGCGTCGCCTACAAGCCCGGCGTCGACGAGACGTGTGACGGCGACATGTGCGTCATGCCCCACGTCGAGCTCGAGCAGCTCATGGCCGAGACGCTGGCGCGCCGCGACGCCGAGCTCAAAGTCGTCGTCGAGCTCGTTCGCTGAACGCGCCGGCCAAGCACCACGCAGGATCTCCCGGGGGAACCATGGACGAAGCCACGTTGACCATCGTGAACCCGGTGGCCGAGCCGCAGGCCGACGGGGCCGACGCCGAGCGCTACCCGCCGGCCCCGCGCCTCGTGCCCCTCGAGGGCGCGACGATCGCGCTCTATTGGAACGGCAAGCAGAACGGGCTCGACGCGCTCGCCCGGGCTAAGGAGAACCTGGCGCAGCGATTCGAAGGCGTCACCTTCATCGAGCTCACCGGTGAGCTCGGCGGCACCAACCGCTACCTCTCCGAGGGTCAGCTCGACATGCTCGAGGCCGAGGCCGACGTTGCGGTGTGCACCAGCGCGGATTGCGGCAGCTGCACGTCGTGGCTCATGCGCGACCTGTGCGAGCTGGAGCGCCGCGGCATCCCCGCGGTCGGCTACACCGCGGCCATCTTCGACGAGGACGCGCGCTTCAGCCTCAAGACCTTCGGCGTTCCCGAGGCGTGCCCGCTCATCGTGCCCGAGTGCTTCTCGAACAAGACACCAGCGCAGATCGCGGTCATGGTCGACGACACCATGGACGAGCTCGTCGACTTCCTCACCAAGTCGCGCGACATCTTCAAGGAGCTGCCGCAGTTCGGGAAGATGGTGCTCGAGTCGGCCCCCGAGCTCGTCTACACCGGCACCGACCTCCTCGACGCGTTCGACGACATGCAACGCCGCTTCGTGCACAACGGTTGGAGCGACGGCCTGCCGTTGATCCCGCCCACGCACGCCAAGGTCGACGCCATGATCAAGGCGTCGGGCCGCGATGGCAGCGAAGTGGTGGGTCTGTTCGCGCCGGGCTTCGGCATCGGCACCGTGCGCAAGATCGCGGCCAACGCGGTCATGGCGGGCTGCAAACCCGAGACCATGCCGGTGATCATGGCGATGATGGATTGTGTGCTCGAACCGTCGATCGGTCTGCGCACCTGGGCCATGTCGACGGGCCCGCAGGCACCGGTGGTCATGGTGAGCGGCCCGTTCGCGGACGAGATCGGCATGAACCGCGGCATCTGCGCGTTGGGCCCCGGTTCGATCTCGCAGGTGAACGTCTCGATCGGTCGGGCGCTGCGCCTGATCATGATGAACGTGGGTCTGTCCTACCCGGGCATCAGCGACATGGACACCATCGGTACGCCGATGAAGTTCTCGTGCTGCGTGGCCGAGAACGAAGAGAAGACCCCGTGGGATCCGTACCGCGTGCAACAAGGCTTCGGGCTCGACGAAACCACCGTCACCGTGAACGTCCCGTATGGCATGACCGAGTTCTTCGACTTCAAGAACTCCGACCCGGAACTGCTCATCGAGACGTGGGCCACGCTCACCTCACATGCGTGTGGCACACCCGCGGCGGGCGCGTGGCTCATCAAGACCAACGCGCCGCTCGAAGCCGGCTATCCGTTCCATGGCACCTTCTCGAACATGTTGTTGATGGCACCCGACCACGCGAACGTCTTCGCGAACGCCGGCTGGAAGCCCGACGACATCCGCCAGGCCATCCACGAGAAGACCGTGCTCACGTTCCGCCAGATCATGCTGAACCAGGAGTACGACGGTTTCCGCACCGCGCACCCCGAGCTGCTGCACCTGCTCGATGCGCCGGAGACCATGGTGACGGTGAATCCGTCCGCGGAGTGCTTCGAGTTCTTCGTGGTCGGCGCGTCGGCCGGCCGCAGCCAGTTCTGCTTCGGTGGCACCAACTCGGTCACCAAGCCCGTGC
The DNA here is from genome assembly GCA_046597135.1 of Acidimicrobiales bacterium. Taxonomy (GTDB): domain Bacteria; phylum Actinomycetota; class Acidimicrobiia; order Acidimicrobiales; family WLNW01; genus WLNW01. The sequence goes on from JBKJKR010000310.1 coordinate 1,925, forward strand.
GCGGCGTGTGAACGAACGCACCTTCGACCTGCAATCGTTGTTGGCCGCCGCGGCCCGACGTTCGATCGCGCCGTATCAACTCCCGCCCGCCGAAGCGGAGTGGTTGTTCGAAGCCGGGCTGCCGGATCCGGCGACGTTCCCCGCCGACGATCTCATCCGCCTCTCGGCCGAGGTGCTGCAGGAACAGCACGACGCCGCGTTGCAGTAAAGGGCGGCGCACGCTGCCGAGACGTCAAGCGGCTACACCGGACTTCGCGACGCGCTCGCCGAGCGCACCACGCGCCGCGAAGGCATTGCGGTGACCCGACACAACGTTATGCTCACCTCGGGCGCGGCCTCCGCGCTCGCGCTGCTGTTCGAGACTTTCGTCGATGTAGGCGATGCGGTGGCGATCGAAGTTCCCACGTGGAACACGAACATCGCGACGCTCGCCCGGCGCGGTGCCGACATGATCGCGCTGCCCATCGTCGAAGACGACGGCTTCTCGATCGAGCTCCTCGAGGCCGAGCTGGATCGGCTGGCCGGCGAAGGTCGCTCGCTGAAGCTCGTCTACACGATCGCCACGTTCAACACGCCGACCGGTGTGTCCCTGTCGGTCGAGCGGCGACGTCGGCTGATCGAGCTCGCGGCGCAGTGGAACTTCGTGATCATCGAG
>JBKJKR010000432.1:0-2988 GCA_046597135.1 Acidimicrobiales bacterium
ATCGGGACCGAGCATCGCGCCGCTCGCGATGCGGAACAAGAGGGCGTAGCCGATCTGGCCGGCTGCGCCGGTGACCGCTACACGCACAGGCTTCTTCGCCAAGGGAGGCTCCTGATAGACGTGGGGGGGGGTTTGCAGGTTGAGGTTACCGATGCGCCCTGGATCTCGGCCCAACCGGGTCAGCGCCCGATCATCGCCGGGGCGATCAGCAAGCGTGATCAGAGCGCGGCGATGGCTGCGTTGAACGTGGGGCTCGGGCGCATGGCCGCAGTGGCCAACTGGAAGTCGGGGTAGTAGTACCCGCCGACGTCACAGGGGGCGCCTTGCACCGCGTTGAGTTCGTCCACGATCTTCTGCTCCTTGGCCGCGAGGGCCTCGGCGAGGGGCCCGAACTTCTCGGCCATGAGCGCGTCGGTGCCCTGCGTGGCGAGGTGCTTGGCCCAGTACATGGTGAGGTAGAACTGGCTGCCCCGGTTGTCGAGTTCGCGCACCCGCCGCGACGGCGACTTGCGGTTCTCGAGCAGGTCGCCGGTGGCCGCGTCGAGCGTGTCGGCCAGCAGCTGCGCTCGGGCGTTGCCGGTGCGGTGCGCCAGGTGTTCGAACGCCACCGCGAGGGCCAGGAACTCGCCGAGGGAGTCCCAGCGCAGATGGTTCTCCTTGTTGAACTGCTGCACGTGCTTCGGCGCCGAACCGCCGGCGCCCGTCTCGAACAGGCCGCCACCGTTGAGCAGCGGGACGATCGACAGCATCTTGGCGCTGGTACCGAGCTCCATGATCGGGAAGAGGTCAGTGAGGTAGTCGCGCAGCACGTTGCCGGTGACCGAGATGGTGTCGGCGCCGCGCCGGATGCGCTCGAGCGAGAAGGTGATGGCCTCCACCGGGGCCATGATGTGGATCTCGAGGCCCGAGGTGTCGTGGTCCTTCAGGTACGTCTCGACCTTGGTGATGAGCTCCGCGTCGTGGGCCCGGTTCTTGTCGAGCCAGAACACCGCCGGCGCGCCGGTGGCGCGGGCCCGGTCGACGGCCAGCCGCACCCAGTCGCGGATCGGGAGGTCTTTGGCCTGGCCGGCGCGGAAGATGTCGCCCGTCTCGACGGTCTGCTCGAGCAGGACGTCGCCGGCGCCGTCGACGATGCGGATGGTGCCCGGCGCCGCGGCTTCGAAGGTCTTGTCGTGGGAGCCGTACTCCTCGGCCGCCTGCGCCATGAGGCCGACGTTCGGTACCGAGCCCATGGTGGCCGGGTCGTAGGCGCCGCGGGCCTTGCAGTCGTCGATCATCACCTGGTAGATGCCGGCGTAAGAGCGGTCGGGCAGCACGGCCTTGCAGTCCTGCTCGGCGCCCTGCGCGTTCCACATCTTCCCGGACGAGCGGATCATCGCGGGCATCGATGCGTCGACGATGGTGTCGCTCGGGACGTGGAGGTTGGTGATGCCGCGATCGGAGTCGACCATGGCGAGCGCCGGGCCGTCGGCGATGCCCTGGGCAACGGCCTCTTCGATGATCGTGCGTTGCTCGGCGGGGAGGGTCTGCGCGATCTGCAGCATCGTGCCCAGGCCGTCGTTCGGGTTGATGCCCGCCGACTCGAGCAACGCGCCGTGCTCGGCGAAGAGCTTGGGGAAGAAGGCCCGGACGACGTGGCCGAAGATGATCGGGTCGGAGACCTTCATCATCGTGGCCTTGAGGTGCACCGAGAACAGCACGCCCTTGGCCTTGGCGTCGGCGATCTGCTCGGTGATGAACGACTCGAGCGCCTCGACCCGCATGACCGTGGCGTCGAGCACCTCGCCGGCCAACAGCGGCGCGTCCTTCTTCAGCACCGTGACCGTGCCGTCGCTACCGACGTGCTCGATGCGGAAGGTCGTGTCGGCCGCCACCGTGATCGCCTGCTCGTTGCCGTAGAAGTCGCCCTCGGTCATGGCCGAGACGTGGGTCTGGGATTCGGCGGACCAGGCCCCCATGGAGTGCGGGTTGCGCCGGGCGTAGGCCTTGACCGAGGCCGGGGCCCGACGATCGGAGTTGCCCTCGCGAAGCACCGGGTTGACCGCGCTGCCCTTGACCTTGTCGTACCGGGCCCGGATGTCGCGCTCGGCGTCGTTCGCCGGGTCGTCGGGGTAGTCGGGCAGCGCGTAGCCCTTCGACTGCAGCTCGGCGATGGCCGCCTTCAGCTGGGGCAGCGACGCGCTGATGTTCGGCAGCTTGATGATGTTGGCCTCGGGCTCGAGGCACAGCGCACCGAGCTCGGCGAGGGAGTCGCCCACGCGCTGCGATTCGGTGAGGTGATCGGGGAAGAGCGCCAGGATGCGGGCCGCGACGGAGATGTCACGCGACTCGACTGCCACCTCGGCCGCGCCGGCGAAAGCATCGATGATCGGCAGGAACGAGTACGTCGCCAGCGCGGGCGCCTCGTCGGTGAGGGTGTAGATGATCTTGGCGGTCTCGTCGCTCATCGGTCGGTGCTCTCCGGTCGGCAGGTTCACTCCCGAGGTTAGTCCGTTCGACCCGGTGTAGTCATGTTGCAGACAAGTGCGGTGCCCTCACCCGGCGAGGTTGGCGTAGACCCGACGGGTGAGCTCGGCCCGGTTCAGCGTGTAGAAGTGCAACCCGGGCGCGCCCAGCTCCTGCAGGCGCAGGCACTGCTGGGTGGTGGCCTCGACGGCGATGGCCAGCGCGTCGGTGGGGTCGGCCGCTTCGATGCGCGACAGCAACGAGTCGGGGACGCGCGTGCCGTTCATCGCGGCCATGCGCCGGTACCCCGCCGGGTTGTTGGGGGCCATGATGCCCGGTAGCACCGGCTTGGTGACCCCGAGCGCGTCGAGGTCGTCGAGCAGGCGCCCGTAGTCGTCCGCTTCGGCGAAGAACTGGGTGATGGCGAAGTCCGCCACCTCGAGCTTGGCCGCGAGGTGCTGACGATCCTCGGCCACCTGCCCGAGCGAGCGCGGGTGCAGCTCGGGGAAGGCGGCGACACCCACGGAGAAGTCGCCCTTGTCG
>JBKJKR010000509.1:0-2533 GCA_046597135.1 Acidimicrobiales bacterium
TTGACGAGGCGCAGGTAGGGCTTCTTCTCGTCCCAGCCGCCCGGGAACAGCTCCTTGGCCTGGTCGTTGTTCACCGCGGGGACGATGATGACGTCGTCGCCCGACTGCCAGTTCACCGGGGTGGCCACCTTGTACTTGTCGGTGAGCTGCAGGGAGTCGATGACCCGCAGGATCTCGTCGAAGTTGCGGCCGGTCGACGCGGGGTAGGTGATGGTGAGTCGGATGTTGTTCGACGGGTCGATCACGAACACCGAGCGCACGGTCATCGTGTCGTTCGCGTTCGGGTGGATCATGTCGTAGAGGTTGGCGACGTTGCGGTCGGGGTCGCCGATCATCGGGAAGTTGACCGCAGTGCCCTGGGTCTCCTCGATGTCGCCCTCCCACTTGTGGTGCGACTCGACCGAGTCGACCGACAAGCCGATGACCTTGACGTTGCGCTTCGCGAACTCGTCTTTGAGCTTGGCGGTGTAGCCGAGTTCAGTGGTGCAGACCGGCGTGAAGTCCTTGGGGTGCGAGAACAGCACCGCCCAACTGTCCTTCTTCCACTCGTGGAAGTCGATCGTGCCCTGTGTGGTGTCGGCGGTGAAGTCCGGTGCGATGTCACCGAGTCGAATGGCCATGGTGCCCTTCTCTCCTGTCGTGTTCTGTGCGTCGGCCATCGTACGGGCCCGCTCGCAAATCCCGACCAGACTTGTCGGTTTTCGACCGGGGCGTCAAGTGGCGGTGGACCCCCGCCTGCCGCTCGCGTCAACGGAAGGCGGGCATGCGTGCCGCGACCGTGCGCCCGATGGCGAGCGAGGCGGTGGCCGCGGGCGACGGTGCGTTCACGACGTGCACGCTGCGTGGGGTGCTGGCGAACGCGAAGTCGTCGAGGAGGTTGCCCTGCGCGTCGATGGCCTGGGCCCGCACGCCGGCAGGTGAGGGGGCCAGGTCGAGCGGCCCGATGTCGGGGCACAGGGCCTGCAGCGCCCGGACGAACGCCCGCTTGCGCAGGGAGCGGTGGATCTCGCCGGCCCCGGTACGCCAGTACCGCTTGGCCAGCTTGTAGGTGCGGGTCGAGCCGAGCAGTTCGCGCACGTCCCGCAGGTCGATGTCGCGGCGGCGGTACCCCTCGCGCTGCAGGGCAGGCACGGCGTTCGGGCCGGCGTGGATGGTGCCGTCGATCATGCGCGTGAGGTGCACGCCGAGGAAGGGGAACGCCGGGTCGGGCACGGGATAAATCAGCGAGCGACACAGGTACCGCCGATCTTCGACGACCTCGTAGTACTCGCCGCGAAACGGCATGATCCGCACGCCGCCGGTGTCGGCCCCGGCGAGCCGGGCGATGCGATCGGAGTGCAACCCGGCGCAGTTGACGAGCGAACGGGCGGTGACGCGGGCGCCCGTGGTCGTGTCGCTGACGGTGATCGTGTCGCCGTGTTCTTCGATGACATCGACCGTGAAACCGGTGCGCACGAACACCCCGGCGCCTTCGAGCTCGCGGCGCAGGGCATCGCACACGGCGGGGTACGACACGATGGCCGCGCTGGGCACCACGAGCCCGGCCACCCCGCGGGCGTAGGGCTCGCGTTCGTGCAGCTCCGCCGGCCCGATGCGCTCGGCGGCGATGCCGTTCGCGGCGGCCCGCTCCTCGAGCGTGGCGAGACGGGTGAGCTCGCGGTCGTCGACCGCCACGATGACCTTGCCGCACGGGTCGACCGGGATGGCGTGGTGGGCACAGAACGCCAGCATCTCGTCGCGGCCCTCGCGTACCAAGGTGGCCTTGGCCGAACCGGGCTTGTAGTAGATGCCCGAGTGGATCACCCCGGAGTTGTGCCCGCTCTGGTGGCGCGCCGGGGCCGACTCCTTCTCGAGCAGCACGACGGAACGCGCAGGTTCGGCCTCGATGAGCGCGCGGGCCGTGGCGAGTCCCACGATGCCCGCGCCGATGATGACGACGTCGACCTGCTCCATGGGACTCATTCTCGCAGAGGCCCTGACGGGTTCTGTGCCCGGCCCGTGTGGACTCCGCGCGCGACCTCGACCGAGGAGGGTCTCGGCGAGCCCGGCGGGGTAGGCCGAAAGACATGGGCTCAAAGGCTCAAGCGCGTGCCGGGGCGGCCGAAGGAGACCGAGCACATCGCGTCGAAGGACGGCGCGCACACATCGCCCGGCGGGACTCGATGCGTCACACCAATCTTCATGCAATTTCTCGGATGTTCGCTGCACGCGAACGTGACAAACGAGTAACTTGCATTGCGGAAACAAAACCATCCGTAACGCTATTGTTACAGACCGACCGACCGACTAGGTTCTCGTGACACCCACGACCAGGCAGCAAGGGGACGGAGTGATCCGACGTCGCGCGGTGCGTTTGCTGCTGGTCAGCATCGCCTCCGCCTCGTTGATCGGCTGTGACGCCGGCAACGAACAATCAGCTACGCCGGTGAACGTTTCGGCCGAACCCGTGGTCTCCACGTCGATCCAAGGGGTCGATTCGGCGGTCGTGGCCTCTCGTGAGGTCCTGTCCGTCACCGTGGGCGCCCTCGCTGCG
>JBKJKR010000291.1:0-5894 GCA_046597135.1 Acidimicrobiales bacterium
CTTGTGAATGCAGGCGCAATCTAGCTGCCACACGCCGGGGCTGACAACTCGAACCACCGAGAGGGAGGCGAAAGGATCACGCCGTGTGCCGAAAATCCTCACGCACTCTCGTGGAGCGTAGGGGTCTTCGAACGCCGGCGACTCGTTACCGCCGGCGTCTTCGGGGGCGCCGCATCCGCGAGGGGTGCGAGCGGCCCCGTGCTGTCCGCGACCGGGCCGTCGACCACCGGACCGTCGACCGTCGGATCGACGGCCGGACCGTCGAAGGAGGCGGCCTCGGTCACCGGGGCCTCGAGGGGCCCGATCTCGAGGGGTGGACCGTCGAACGGCAGCGTCTCCTGGTGCGGATCGGTCACGACGGCACCGTTGCGCTTGGATTTTCGGTGCAACGGGTGCAGCACAGTGAACAGCATCAGGCCGAGGGCGAGCATCCCGATCGGGATGAGGGCGTTGCCCTTGCCATGGTTGTACGTCGGGTACAGCACCAACCCCGAGAGCAGCGCGGTCCACGCCCACAGGATGAAGACGCTCCGCTGCTGCGTGTGGCCGAGCCGGAGCAGCCGGTGGTGCAGGTGGTCCTTGTCGGCCTCGGCGATGCCGCGCCGCTTGCTGGCCCGGCGCACGATGGCCAGGACCGTGTCGAGGATCGGGACGCCCAGGATCACCAGCGGGATGAAGATGGGTGCGAAGAAGAAATACGCCTGGCCGCTGAACGACTGCGAGGTGCGACCGCCGACGAGGATCGTCGAGATCGCCATGAGCAACCCCAACATCAAGGCACCCGTGTCGCCCATGAAGATCCGCGCCGGATGGAAGTTGTGGGGCAGGAAACCGATGCACAGCCCGGCGACGATCACGGCGATCAGGGCACCCATGTTGCCGGGCAACACCACGTTCTCGTTTCCGAGCCGCATCGCGTAGAGGAAGAACGTGATCGCCGCGATGCCGACGATGCCGGCGGCCAGGCCGTCGAGGCCGTCGATCAGGTTGATGGCGTTCATCATGCCGACGACCCAGATGACGGTCACCAGCACCGACAGATCCCCGGAGAGGAAGGAGATCCCGAAGAAGGGAACGCGGAACACCACGAGCGCCACGCCGGCGAAGGTGAGCGTGGAGCCCGCGAGCACCATCCCCGCCATCTTCGCGGGCGCCGACATGTCGCGCAGGTCGTCGATCATGCCGACGGCGAAGATGATGGCGCAGGCGATCACGATGCCCCACGCCTCGGACTGTGACTCGAACATCAGCGAGAAGTCGCCGAGGGCCCACGCGGCGCCCATGGCTGCGAGGAACCCGAGGAACATGGCGGCGCCACCCGCCGTGGCGGTCGGGCGCGCGTGCACGCGGCGATCGCCCGGCGGCACGATCGCGCCGATGCGCGACGCGACGCCGCGCATCGCCCAGGTGCCGGCATAGGTGACGACTGCGGCGACGCCCAGCACGAGGAGGTATGCGGTCACCGATGGCATCGCGACGCTCGTCTGTCGTGGGTCATCGACTCGGGCTCATCAGCCGCGGACCTGGTGCTCAATGCTCGGGGTAGGGCGGAAACGCCGCACAGAGGGCGTTGACCTCGCCGAGCACGCCCGACAGCACGGACGCGTCGTCGCGCCCGCGCAACGTGCGCGCCATCAGCGATGCGATCTGGCGCATCTCGGGCGGGCCCATGCCCTGCGTGGTCACCGACGGCGTGCCGATGCGGACACCGCTCGTGACGAACGGCGAGCGCGGATCGTCGGGGATGGTGTTCTTGTTCAGCGTGATGCCGGCGCGGTCGAGCACCTCTTGGGCGACCTTGCCGGTGCAGTTCTCGTCGAAGGGACGCAGGTCGACCAGGATGAGATGGTTGTCGGTGCCGCCGGAGACGAGGCGGAACCCTTCCTCGCCGAGCCCTGCGGCCAACGCCGACGCGTTGGTCACGATGTTGTTCGCGTACTCCTTGAACTCGGGTGTGGCTGCTTCGGCGAACGCCACCGCTTTGGCCGCGATGGCGTGCTCGAGCGGACCGCCCTGCAGGCCCGGGAAGATGGCCGAATCGATGGCCTTGGCGTACTCGGCGCGCGTGAGGATGCAACCGCCGCGGGGCCCGCGAAGGGTCTTGTGCGTGGTGAACGTGACGACGTCGGCGTAGGGCACCGGGTTCGGGTGCGCACCACCGGCGATGAGGCCGGCGATGTGCGCGGCGTCGAACATCAAGAGCGCGCCGACCTCGTCGGCGATGGCCCGAAGCGGCGCAGGGTCGATGATGCGCGGATAGGCGGTTGCGCCGGCCACGATGAGCTTCGGCCGTTCGCGGAGTGCGACCTCGCGCATCTGGTCGAAGTCGATGCGTTCGTCGGACTTCGTGACGCCGTAGGCGATGAAGTTGTACGTGCGCCCGCTGATGTTCACCGGCGAGCCGTGGGTGAGGTGACCACCGTGGTCGAGGCTCATCCCGAGCACGGTGTCGCCCGGCTGCAGCAAGGCCAGGTACACGGCGACGTTCGCGTTGGCACCGCTGTGCGGCTGCACGTTCGCATGATCGGCACCGAAGAGCGCGCACACCCGCTTGCGGGCGATGTCCTCGACTTCGTCGACGACGAGGTTGCCGCCGTAGTACCGCTTGCCCGGATACCCCTCGGAGTACTTGTTGGTCAGCACCGAACCGGTGGCTTCGAGCACGGCCGGCGAGGTGAAGTTCTCCGAGGCGATGAGCTGGAGCGTGGTGTTCTGACGCTCGAGCTCCTTGGCGAGCAGGGAGAAGACTTCGTCGTCGCGATCGCTGGGCCAGGGCATGACTGTTCGATCCTCATGGGGCTGGTTGACCCTGCCACGTTAGCTGGGCCTCCGAGGTGGCGACGTCAGTCGGGCGGGAGCAACGCGTCGATCTTGGCCACGCGGGCCGTGTGGCGACCGCCGGCGAACCGGGCGCCGACGAACGCATCGATGGCCTCTTTGGCCACTTCGGGGCCGATGAGCCGCTCCCCCACGCACACCACGTTGGCGTCGTTGTGCTCGCGGGCGAGGTGCGCCGAGGTGACATCGTGCACGGTCGCGGCCCGCACGCCCGAGATCTTGTTCGCAGCGATCGCGATGCCGATGCCGCTGCCGCAGACGCACACGCCGAGCTCGACGCGGCCCGAGGCCACCTCGCGGCCGACTGCGGCCCCGAAGTCGGGGTAGTCGACCCGATCCTCGGAGTGCGTGCCGAGGTCGGTGACCTGGTGCCCGTTCGCCCGAAGGTGATCGGCCAGGTCGTTCTTGAGGACGTAGCCGGCGTGGTCGGCCCCGATGGCGATGTGCATGGGCGAAAACCTACCGTCGAGCCACGCGGCAGGGTCAGCCGGTCGCGCCGAAGGCCGAGCCGGGGATGGGGCCGGCCCGCAGGATCGTCGGCGGGGTCGTGGTGAGGTCGACCACCGTGGACGGCAGACCGTTGCGCGGTCCGTCGTCGACCACGAGCGACACGTCGGGGAAGATCGCCGCGACCTCGGCTGCGGACGGCGGCGTGGGCTCGCCCGTGCGGTTGGCGCTCGTGGCGGCGAGAGGGCCGAGTTCGAGCGCGAGCCGGCGCACGAAAGGGTGGTCCGGGCATCGCAACCCGATGGTCGTGGCGTCGGCGCCGAGGTACACCGCGGCATCGGCGCGGCGGTGCACCACCGCGGTGAGGGGGCCCGGCCACCAGGGACCGCACACGTCGAGGCGGTCGTCGGTCAGGGCTCGTGCTTGGTCGAGGTCGCCCACCAGCACCGAGATGGCCTTCGTGTCCGGCCGGTCCTTGAGCACGAACAGCCGCTCGATCGCGGTGCGGTCCGCGGCCACCGCGACGAGCCCGTACACGGTCTCGGTGGGCAGCACGGCCACTCCCCCACGCCGCAGCGTGGCGAGCGCGAGTGCGAAGGCATCGTCGACCGGCACGATCATCGGCGCATGACCACCGCTCGGTCGCGACCGACGAGGTCGTGGTGCACCGACGTGTGGCCGTACCCGTAGCGCTCGGCCAGGGCCAGGACCGCAGGCGCCTGGGTCTCGCCGATCTCGACCACCAGCACCCCGGTGGGGCGCAGCCAGTCGAGCGCACCCGGCACCAGCACCTCGTACGCCTCGAGTCCGGTGGGCCCCGGCGTGAGCGCCTCGAGCGGCTCCCAGCCACGCACGGATTCCGGCAGCTCGTCCGCGGCCGAGACGTACGGGGGGTTGGAGACCACGAGGTCGAAGCTACCTGCCAGGTCGGTCTCGAGCGCGGCGAACCAATCGCCGTGCGCGAGCTGCACCCGGCTCGCGTGACGACCGAGGCCGACGAGGTTGGCGCGAGCGATGTCGAGCGCCTCGGCCGAGGCATCGGTGGCCCACACCTGCGCTGCGGTGCGTTCGAACGCGATCGACAGCGCGATCGCCCCTGATCCGGTGCCGAGATCGACGGCCCGCATCGGTTCGGCGTCGCCGCGGGCGGCGCGCACAGCGACGGCACGGTCGAGCTCGGCCAGCGCGATCTCGGTGACCACCTCGGTCTCGGGGCGCGGGATCAGCACCCGGCGGTCGAGGAACAGGTCGAGCCGGCGAAAGGCCCAGCTGCCGAGGACGTACTGCAACGGTTCACCGTCTGCTCGCCGCGCGAGCATGCGATCGAAGTGGGCGATCTCCCGCTGGGTGACCGCTCGGTCGAGGGCGAACCGCAACTCTGTCGCATCGAGCCCGGTGGCCCGCTCGACCAGCCATCGCGCCTCGGTGTCGGGCGCGTCGGCCACGAACCGCAAACGATCGGACGCCTCGGCCACCAGCGCCCGCAGTGAAACCGTGCTCATGCGAGGCTCAGACCTCTTCTTCGAGCTGGCGACGACGTTCCTCGGCCACCAGCGGATCGATCACCTCGTCGAGCTCGCCGGTGAGCACCCGATCGAGCCGGTAGAGCGTGAGACCGATGCGATGATCGGTGACCCGGTTCTCCTTGTAGTTGTACGTGCGGATCTTCTCGGATCGGCCGCCGCCGCCCACCTGATCGCGCCGGGCCGTCGAGCGCTCGGAAGCCAGGCGGTCCTGTTCGAGCTTCAGCAGGCGCGACCGCAACACGCGCAGCGCCTTCTCCTTGTTCTGGAGCTGGCTCTTCTCGTCCTGCATGGAGACCACCAGCCCGGTGGGCTTGTGCGTGACGCGCACCGCCGAATCGGTGGTGTTGACCGACTGTCCACCGGGGCCCGACGATCGGTACACGTCGATCTGCAGGTCGCGCTCGTCGAGGTGCACGTCGACCTCTTCGGCCTCGGGCAGCACCGTGACCGTCGCCGAGCTGGTGTGCACCCGGCCCTGTGACTCGGTGACCGGCACTCGTTGCACGCGGTGCGGGCCACCCTCGTGCTTGAGGCGCGACCACACGTTGTCGCCCTTCACGAGGAACGTCACGCTGGTGAACCCGCCGAGATCAGATTCGCTCGCCTCCATGACGCTGAAGTTCCAGCCCATGCGCGCCGCGTAGCCCCGGTACATCTCGAACAGGTCACGGGCGAATAGGTTGGCCTCTTCGCCGCCCTCGGCGCCCCGGAGCTCGACGATGACGTTCTTCTCGTCGAGGGGGTCGCGCGGGAGCATGAGGACCTTGAGCTCTTCCTCGAGCCGCTCGATGGCGCCTTCGTACTCGGCGATGTCGACGCGCAGCACGTCCCGATCGGCGGCGTCGGATTCGGCGTACATCTCGCGGGCCGCGCCGAGGTCGTCGTGCGCGGCGCGCAGCAACCGACCGCAGCTGACCACGGCGTCGAGCTCCTTGTAGCGGCGCGCCAGAACCGCCAGGCGCTTCGGATCTCCGCTGACCGCGGGGTCGGCGAGGCGCGCCTCGACGTCCCCGAACTCCTTCTCCAGCGTTTCGACACGATCGAGCACGATGCCAAAGGCTACGCCGGGCACGCGGGCCTGAG
>JBKJKR010000544.1:0-6964 GCA_046597135.1 Acidimicrobiales bacterium
CGACGTCTTCTTCTCGCAGGACGCCGGCGCCCTCGGCGCCATCACGAAGGCCAAGGTGGCCGCTGTCCTCCCCAAGACGTTGCTTGACAAGGTGCCGGCGTCCTACCGGGCCAAAGACGGCACCTGGGTCGGCGCCAGCGGGCGTGTGCGCGTGATCGTGTACAACCCCGCCCAGGTGGCCACGCCGCCGACCAGCATCGACGGCATCCTCGACGCGAAGTGGCAGGGCAAGATCGGCTACGCCCCCACCAATGCGTCGTGGCAGTCGTTCGTCACGGGGTTGCGGGTCCTGCGAGGCGAGGACGCGGCCAAGAAGTGGCTCACCGACTTCGCCAAGCTTCAGCCCAAGGCGTATTCGAGCAATGGCGCGGTGCGTGACGCGGTGAACTCGGGCGAGATCGCCATGGGTCTCATCAACCACTACTACCTGTTCGAGAAGATCGCGAAAGAAGGTCAAGCGGCCGTGACCGCCAAGAACCAGTACCTGCCCAACGACCCGGGTGGCCTGGTGAACGTCGCCGGTGTGGCCGTGCTCTCCGCCTCCGACAACAAGCCGGCAGCCATCGCATTCGCCGAGTACCTGCTGTCCGACGAGGCCCAGAAGTACTTCGCCGAGAAGACCTTCGAGTATCCGCTCACCGCCACGGTGCAGCCGTCGGTGTCCGTACCTTCCCTCACCGACCTCAAGCCCCCGGCGCTCGACTTGAGCGAACTCGACACGCTCGCCAAGACCCAGGAGCTCCTGGCTTCCACTGGGCTGCTCACCAAGTGATGATCAGGGCGTGAAACGCCCACCGATCGTGCTGATGGCCGCCGCGCTCGTCGCGGCGGCCATTGCGCTGCTCCCCCTCGTGTACCTGATCGAACGGGTGAGCGAGCGCGGACCGGCCGAGGCATGGCGCGAGCTGTGGCAGCGGCGCACGTACGACCTCGTGGTACGCAGTCTCACGCTCACTGCGCTCGTCACCATCGCTTGCGTGTTGCTCGGTGTGCTGTGCGCATTGGTGGTCGCGCGCGGAGATCTCCCGGCACGTCGGCTGTGGCACACGCTCCTCGTGGTGCCCCTTGCCGTGCCCTCGTACCTCGCCGGCTATGCGTGGATCTCGTGGCGGCCCTCGACGAGTCCGCTGCTCGGCGCATGGCTCGTGCTCACACTCGTGTCCTACCCGTACGTGTACCTTCCCGTGGTGGCATCGCTACGTCGGTGCGATCCCGCGCTCGAAGAGGTCGCTCGCTCGCTGGGTTGCGGACGAGTGCGCACCCTCTTCGTCGCGCTCGCCCAGGTCCGAGCCTCGATAGCCGCCGGAGCCCTGCTCGTCGCGCTGTACGTGTTGTCCGACTTCGGCGCGGTCGCGATCATGCGCTATGAGGCCTTCACCTGGGTCATCTACGGCGCCTACAACGCAGGGTTCAACCCTGGGCGCGCGGCGATCCTGGGCATCGTCCTCGTGGCGCTGGCGGCAGTTCTCGTGTTGGGTGAGGGAAAGGCACGTGGTCGGGCCACGAGTCGCCTCGGCTCAGGTGCAGCCCGCCGACTCGTCGTGACCCGGCGCCCATGGCCGGCTCGCCTCGGTGCCACCGCACTGGTGGCCACACCCGTGGCGCTCGGTGTCGGCTTTCCCATCCTCTCGATGGCACGATGGCTCGTCGATGGGGCGTCGCGCGACGTCTCGTGGTCGGCCGTGCTCTCGGCGCTGTGGGCCACGCTCGGCGTAGCCGCGCTCGGCGCACTGCTCACGATGTTGCTCGCCCTGCCCGTCGGACTCGCCGCGGCGCGGTATCGCAACCCGGGCGTACTCGCGATCGAACGGGCCACCTACATCGCTCACGCACTGCCCGGCATCGTCGTCGCGATCTCGATGGTCTACGTCGGCGTGAAGCTGCTCGAACCGATCTACCTACGGACACCGTTGCTGGTGCTCGCCTACGCCGTGCTGTTCCTCCCCCTGGCCGTCGGCTCGGTACGCGCTGCGGTGGAATCGTCGCCACCCGCGCTCGAGGACGTTGCCCGCTCGCTCGGTCGCACCACGTGGGCGGCGTGGCGCGACGTTACGATGCCGCTCGCTGCGCCCGGGGTCGCAGCCGGTGCCGCACTGGTGCTCGTCACGGCCACGCGCGAGCTGCCCGTCACCTTGATCCTTCACCCCACCGGAATGGAGACCCTGTCGATGGCAGTGTGGAAGTACACGGGCGTCAGCGACTACGCGAACGCGGCGCCGTACGCGGTGGTGCTCCTGCTGGCCGGCGCCCTCCCCACCGTGATGCTGTCGAGGCTCGCGGGCATCGACCGATCATGAAGGGCCTCAGCCTTGCGGGCATCGACGTGCGGTACAGCGCCCTCGAGGTCCTGCTGGGCCTTGATCTCGCCGTCGACGAGGGCGCGCTCGTCGTCGTGCTCGGGCCGTCGGGCTGCGGCAAGACCACGCTGCTCCGGACCATCGCCGGCTTCCAGCGGCTCCACCACGGAACGATCGTGCTCGACGACGTGCAGCTTGCCGGTCCGCACGTGCATCTGCCGCCCGAACGCCGCCGCATCGGCATCGTGCCCCAGGAAGGCGTGCTTTTCCCCCACCTCGATGTCGGCCACAACGTCGGTTTCGGCCTCCGGCGCAGCGCCGAGCGAAGTCGGCGCGTGGCCGAGATGCTCGAGCTCGTCGATTTGAAGGGCTTCGAACCTCGTCGACCTTCAGAGCTCTCCGGCGGGCAGCAACAGCGCGTCGCTCTGGCCAGGGCGCTCGCTCCGTCGCCGGCGCTGATCCTGCTCGACGAGCCCTTCGCCGCGCTCGACACGTCGCTGCGGGTACAGGTGCGCGGCGACGTGCGCCGTGTGCTGCTCGACACGAAGACCACTGCACTGCTCGTGACCCACGATCGCGACGAGGCGCTGTCGATGGCCGACGCCGTGGCCGTGATGGACGCCGGTGTCATCGCGCAGGTCGCACCACCCGACGTCGTGTATCGCGAGCCGGCGAGCCTGGCGGTGGCCCGAGCCGTCGGCGACATCGTCGTCGTCCCGGGCTCGGTGCACGGCGGCGTCGCAACGTGCGCACTGGGTCGGCTGGCCGTACGCCCCGGATCGCCGGAAGGAGCGGTCGACGTCGTGCTTCGGCCGGAACAGCTCCTCCTTGCGGCACCCGAGCTGCCGACGGCGCCCAGCGAAGGCCTCGGCGGATTGGTCCAGCGGGTCGAGTTCCTCGGTCACGAGGCGCGGGTCACGGTGCACATCGGAGCCTTGGTCGTCGAAACCCGGGTGCCGGCCGACCGGCGGCCCGCCGCGGGCGACGTGATCCACCTGGTGGTGAAAGGCGAGGCCAGCGCGTTCGCCGCACCGCGCCCAACTCGTTGATCGAGCCGACCGCCCGCGCTCAGGCCTTGGTCGAGACCAGGGCGGTCCAGTGACGATCGATGCGCGCCGCGCTGAGCAGCCGGCCCGCGTCGACGATCCAGGTGATCAGCGCGGCGGGTGCGGTGTCGGCCGCGACCTCGAGCACGATGCCCCGGCGCGGGTGGTCCTGCTTGATCTTCCATTCGCGCGGGGTCGCGACACCGTTGTCACGCAAGAACGGGATGGCCCGCGCCGCGTGCGGGTGTTCGAGGCCCACCGAGAGCACGGCGCCGGTGCGGGCCAGCGTGCCGAGCGGGATCGGTGCGCCGGCCTTCTGGAACATGCGCACCAACGGATGCGGGATGCGGCGGTGCAACTCGTCGAGATCCTCTTCGCTGACGAAGGGTTCGATGTTCAGCCACTCGCCGTCGCGGAGCACGCGCACCGCTTCGGCCACCTCCTCGAGGTCGTCGTCGGTGAACTCGATGAGTCGCTTCTCGATGGCCACGCGCGAACCCTACGACGCGGTTGCCTCGCCGAGGCGCCGGTAGGTGATGTCGTCGTGGTTGCGATGCCCCACCGTGAAGTCGTCGGGGAACGGCCACGGCTTGGCCGACTCGACCCAGTAGGCCCAGTCGAACGCGCAGACCCGCTTCGCGATGCGCCACTCGTCGCCGCGACGTTCGAACCGGTCGATGTAGCGAAGGCCCATGCGCATGTCGGAGACCGTGCCGCGCTCATCGGGCTTCCCCACGTGATGCGCGCTGCAGTACGTCTCGACATGGGCCGCGGCGTCGTCGAGTGCGAGATCGATGGTGCACTGCCCGAGGAAGTGGTGGGTGGCCGCGAAGTGCGGCAGCACCTGCAGCACCCAGTCGGCGAACTCGACCGGGCCGCCGCGGAACGAGTTGTGATCGTCGAACCCGTCGGGCCAGTACCCCGACACGATGAGCTCGTGATCGAGGCGATCGGTGCCCCGGGCCACCCGGTGCACGACGGCGGTGATGGCGTCCTTCGCGACGAGCGCTTCGAGTTGGGCCTGCGACACCGTGCTCATGCCCGACCACCGATGGGCGCGCCGATCATGATGGCCACCCACCGAGCCGGGCCGGCACCCCGGTTGTGCCACTTGTGCCAGTTGCCCCGCTGCACGACGAGGTCGCCGGCGCCGAGGACCTTCGAACCGTGGCCCGGCAGCTCGAGCTCGACGGTGCCCTCGAGGATGAAGTCGAAGTCGATGGTGTCGGTCTTGTGGTTCCCCGGGTCGGCCGGGTCGTGGTGGCCGGTGCTGCCGAGCAGTGCGCCCACCTCGGCCATGTGCGCCCGCAAACGTGCGACGTCGAGGTCGGCGGCACGGGCGTCGTCGCTCGGGAGCTCGATGTACTTGAGGGCGATGCCCATGCCGTACGGGTCGAGCGTGAGCGCCACCGGCTCGGCGTCACCGCCTTGGTCGGCGACACCCACCGCGCCGCCGGTCTGCCACAGGTCGCCGTGCACCATGCCGGCGCCACCGTCGATGGCCACGCAGTTCGGCGCCGGGCCATCGCTCACCACGTAGGAGCGGCCGAGCGCATCGACCCCGGTGACCACGCGTCGCGGCCCGGCGTTCGCACTGGTGCGGCCTGCGCGCGGCACCAGGCCGAACGCCGGCGGCGTCGCCTGTGGATCGAGCGCGAACATCGCGACCACGTAGGTGCACGGGCCGTCGCCGACCACGCGCCACCGATGTTGCGTGCCGCGCTGGATGACGCAATCGCCGGCGCCGAGCCGCACGCAGCCGTCCTCGAGCTCGAGCTCTATTTCGCCCTCGACGACCCACTCGAGGTCGAGCGTCACCGTGGCGTGCATGCCCGGTCGTTCGGTCGAGAAGTGCGAATCGGCGGGGTTGTGCAGGAACTGCTGCTCGCGCGGCAGCGACTGATCGGGTAGCGGCAGACGGATGATGCGCAGCGTCATACCCCCGGGTGGTGGCTCCAGCGGGAACCCGCCCTCGGGGTCGTGGCCCGCGTCGGGGGTGCCCGGCGGACCGTCGATCGCCCACAGGTCGGCGACTGCCGTGCCACCGGGCATGTCGACGAGGTGGGGTGGCGGGCCGTCGCTGACGAAGACGGCCTGGCCATCGGCATCGTGACCCGTGACGACGCGCCGAACGTGGAACCCCATGGCACTCCCTCTCCACCTCGAGTGGGCGCTGACGCTACAGGCCGACCGTTCAAACAGTTGTTCGGAATGGCGGACGCACTACTCTGGCGCACGACATGGAACTGATCCTCGTACGCCACGCGCTGCCCGAACGGGTCGAGAACGTCGACGGCGTCGCCGACCCGGGCCTCCAGCCGGTCGGCTGGACGCAGGCCGAACGGCTGGCCGACTGGCTGTCGCGCGAGCACATCGACCACATCGCGGTGAGCCCCAAGCGACGCGCCGTCGAGACCGCCACCCCGCTCGCCGAGCGACTCGGGCTGACCCCCGAGATCATCGACGGCTTCGCCGAGATCGATCGGTCGTCGCGCACCTACATCCCGGTCGAGGAGATGCGCCGCGAGAACAACGCACACTGGCAGGCCATCGTCAGCGGCGACTGGGCGAGCGTCGGCTACCACGACCCGGCCGAGTTCCATCGCGAGGTCGTGACGGCGCGCGACGACCTCCTCGCCCGCTTCGGCGACCATCGCGTCGTCATCGTCTCGCACGGCGGAACCATCAACGCGATCGTTTCGGCGTACCTGGGTTTCGAGTCACCCCGCTTCCTGTTCGACTTCGGCTACACGTCGATCACCCGAGCAGGGAAGGGCTACACCGATCGTGTCATCATCCGTTCCCTCAACGAGATGGCGCACCTCCACACCGAGCGCGACACGCTCGAGCCACTGCCGCTTCTCTGATCCCCCACCCTCCACGGAGTTCTCCCCATGGCCAAGCCGCTCCGGATCGCTGCACTCGTCAAGCAGATCCCGAAGATCGAGGCGCTCACCCTGGGCGCCGACGGACGCCTGCAGCGCGACGGCGTCGAGTTGCACATGACCGACTACTGCCGCCGCGCCGTCGCCAAGGGCCACGAGCTGGCCACGGCATCGGGAGGCACGCTCACCGTGATCACGCTGGGGCCACCCAGCGCCGAGAACGTGCTGCGCGAAGCCATCGCGTTCGGGGCCGATCACGGGGTGCACATCACCGACCCCGCCTTCGCCGGCAGTGACACGTGGGCCACGGCGAAGGCGCTCGCCCGGGCCGTCCAGGTGCTCGGCGGCTTCGACCTCGTGCTGCTCGGCCGCAACTCGGTCGATGCCGATACCGGGCAGGTGCCGCCGCAGATCGCGCAGTTCCTCGGCATGCCGTTCGCGACCGGCGTCCGCGAGCTCGCGCTCGACGGCGACACGCTCGCCCTGCGGCTCGAGCACGACGACGAATGGGTCGACGTCGAGATCGAGCTCCCCGCCATGGTCTCGTGCGCCGAGCGCCTGTGCGACCCGTGCAAGATCAAAGACCCCACGGTGTGGGCCGGTGTCGACGCGTCGAAGATCTCGCGCCTCACCGCCGCCGATCTGGGCGAAGGTCCGTGGGGCCAAGCCGGTTCACCCACCCGCGTCGGCGCGGTGCGCACCATCGAGGTCACCCGCGCCAACGTGTTGGCCGAAG
>JBKJKR010000605.1:0-4936 GCA_046597135.1 Acidimicrobiales bacterium
CACCTCGACGTGTCGTCGGGTGCGACGATCGTGCTCGTGAACTTCACCGCGTTCGCCGTCGTGTACGCCGGCACGCACCGCCGTTTGCCCCACGCGTAGCCGGTGCGTTGCACACGACGGCAACGGGTCACGGCCGGCCGCTCACCTCAGAGCGGGCCACATCCGCCGGCCGTCGCGGCGAGGACGTCCGCACGGGCCGCGGGGTCGAGGCCTTCGGTCGTATGCCGCGCCAGATCGACCAGCCCCGCGTAGTCGCGCCGGTTCGAGTGCGGGATGTCCGAGTCCGGCGCCCTGCCGAAAGGCCTCCCTCTTCGTGTTCTTTGGGAGCTGGGCGACTACATCGCGCTCGCAGGGAACAGGCCGCAGGTGATGTGGGCCACCGCGACGAGACGGTCGTCGTTGCCCACGTCGGTCACGTGCACGTCGGCGAGCGCCGAGTTCTTCGAGGCCCGCAACATGTTGGCCGTGGCCCGCAGCGGCCCGACCTTGGCCGGCGCGAGGCAGTGCACCGACACGCTCGACGTGGCGCCGCCCCGTTCGGTGCGCGCGGCGATGGCCATAGCACCGGCCACGTCGGCCAGCACGCTCGTGATGCCGGCGTGCACGCCTCCGTTGGGCCCTCGCAGCTCATCGGTGACATCCAGCTCGAGGATCGCGTCTGCATCCCCCGCCACGTAGCGATACGAGAGCTGGTTGAAGTAGGCGCAGCCGAGGCTGGGGTTCAGTCGGTCCATTGCCGCAGTCTGGCCCACTTCTCCTCGGTGGTCGTTCTTCGGTCATCTCACTACGCCATCGGTGGTCAGATGTCCGAAGAACGCTCTCGCGGCGGGAGTCAGCCCGGCGAACTGCTGCGGGCGTCGTTGATGGCGCGCCAGACCCGTTCGGGCGTGGCCGGCATCAACATGTCGGTGATGCCGAACGGTGCCAGTGCGTCACAAATCGCGTTGATCACCGCCGGCGCGGCGGGGATGGTGCCGGCCTCGCCGACGCCCTTGACCCCCATGGGGTTGGTGGGGCTTGGCGTGATGGTGTGGTCGAGCTTGTAGCTGATGGCCTCGACCGCCGACGGCACGATGTAGTCGATGAAGTTCGCCGTGCGCAGCTGCCCCTCCGCGTCGTACACGGCCTCTTCCCACAACGCCTGTGAGACCCCTTGCAGCACGCCACCGTGCACCTGTCCGTCGACGATCATCGGGTTGATCTGGTTGCCACAATCGTCGACGGCCGCATAGTCGACGAGCCGCACGTCGCCGGTGGTTTCGTCGACCTCGACGACGGCGATGTGGGTGCCGAACGGGAACACGAAGTTGGGTGGATCCCAGGTGACCTGCGCCTCGAGGTTGGGTTCGACACCGTCGGGCAGATCGTGCGCGGTGAACGCCGCGAACGCGACGCCGGCCAGAGGCACCGAACGCGAAGGCGTGCCCCGCACTTGGAACGACCCCGCCACCAGTTCGACATCGTTGTCGGCCGCCTCGAGCATGTGTGCGGCGATCTTGGTGGCCTTCGCGATCACCTGCTGCGTGGCGTGCCACAACGCAACACCGCCCACCGACAGCGAGCGTGACCCGTAGGTGTCCATGCCGAGCGGTGTGATGGCCGTGTCGCTGTGCAGCACTTCGACGTCGTCGGGGCTGATGCCGAGTTGGTCGGCCACGATCATCGACCACGACGTCTCGTGCCCCTGACCGTGCGGCGTGGTGCCGGTGACCACCTGCACCTTGCACGTGGGCAGGATGCGCACGGTCGCGGACTCCCAGCCGCCCGCCGAGTAGTTGAGCGACGCGAGCACGCGGCTCGGTGCGAGCCCGCACATCTCGACGTAGGTGGCCACGCCGACACCAAGGTGCTTGGTGTCGCCGGCTGCGCGGCGGCGCAGCTGCTCGGCCCGGAGCGCGTCCCAGTCGACCAGCTCCTTCGCCCGCGTCAGGGTCGGTTCGTAGTCGCCGCTGTCGAAGGTGAGCCCGGCCGCCGAGGCGTAGGGGAACTGGTCGGGCTGGATGTAGTTGCGGCGCCGGATCTCGTCGGCGCCGACCCCCATCTGGCGCGCCAGCAGGTCCATTGCCCGCTCGATCGCGTAGGTGGCCTCGGGCCGTCCGGCGCCGCGGTACGCGTCGGTGGGCGTGAGGTTCGTGAACAGACCGGTGCAGCGGAACGAGTACTTCGGGATGTCGTAGACGCCGTGGTACAAGAACGCGCCGAGCAGCGGCACCCCGGGGGTGACGAGTTGCAGGTACGCACCCATGTCGGCGAGCAAGTTCACGCGCACGGCGTCGACGCGGCCGGTGGCGTCGGCCGCGAGCTCGATCTCCTGGATCTGCCCGCGACCGTGGATGGTGGCCACCGACGCCTCGGACCGCGACTCGGTCCAACGCACCGGCTTGCCCAGCTTGCGGGCCAGGCCCGCGCACAGGATCTCCTCGGCATACACGTTGAGCTTCGAGCCGAACCCGCCGCCCACCGATGGCGCGACCACGCGCACCTTGTGCTCGGGGATACCGAGCGTGATCGCGGCCATCACCTTGAGGATGTGCGGTATCTGCGTCGAGGTGTACAGCACCATGTCGCCGCCGTAGGGCGACGGATGCGCGATGACCCCGCGCGTCTCCATCGCCGCGGGGATCAACCGTTGTTGCACGAAGCGGGCGCGCACCGTGTGTGCCGCGCCGGCGAAGGCTGCGTCGACCGCCGCCGCGTCGGGGATGAGCTCCCACACGTAGCTCGTGTTGGTCCCCAACTCCTCGTGCACCAGCACGCGATCGGCCAGCGCATCTTCGAGATCGACCACCGCCGGCAACGGCTCGTACTCGACCACCACGAGCTCGGCCGCGTCGGCCGCGGCGTATCGGGTCTCGGCCACGACCACAGCGACCGCATCGCCCACGTGGTTCGCCGTGCCGACCGCCACCGGTAGATGCGTCGGCGACTTCATGTCGGCGGTGACCGGCCAGGCACACGGCAACGGGCCCGCCCACAACGACGCGAGGTCGGCCCCCGAGTACGCGCCGATCACCCCTGGTGCCGCGGCGGCGGCTGCGACGTCGACCGACACGATGCGGGCGTGCGCATGCGGACTGCGCACCAGCGAGACCCACAACGCACCCGTGATCTGTATGTCGTCGACGAAGTGCGCCTCGCCCGTCAAGAGCTCGGGGTCCTCCTTCCGAAGACGGCGCGAACCCACGACCCCGGTGAACGGGCTGAGCTCAGCAATGGCCATCGGAACCCCCTTCCGAACGGTCCCCCAATCCTTCCGCGGAAAGGGACCCTCGACAAGGGGCAATGCATGCGTTCAGCGAGCGATGAGCACCGCAGGAATCGGTTGATGGCCGAGGCTCCCCGGGATCGGCGGGTAGCGCACGCCGTCGACCGGCTGCACCGCGGCCACCCGATCGAGCAGCACGGTGATGGCGGTGACGCCCTCGAGCCGCGCGAGCGTCGCGCCCGGACAGATGTGCGACCCGGCGCCGAAGCCGAGGTGATGGCGCGGGTCGTCTCGATCGAGGCGGAACTCGTCGGCATCGGGGAAGACGGCTTCGTCGTGGTTGCCCGACCCGATGCCCATCTCGACCCAATCACCGGGACACATGCCGACGCCCGCGAACTCGAGATCGCGAGTGCAGCGACGCGTGGTGCGTTGCACCGGCGCGTCGTGGCGCAGTGATTCTTCGATGTAGTTCGGGATCAGCGAACGTTCGTTGTCGAGCTGCTCGAACAACGCACGGTCGTGCAGCATCCGATGCACGGCGTGCGTGAGGAGCGCGCGCGTGGTGTGCACGCCGGCCTGGATCATGAAGTGCAGCTGCGTGATGATCTCGCGATCGGTGAGCGGCTCGCCTTCGATGACGGCTTCGAGCAACACCTTGAACACGTGGCTGGTGGGCTCGGGCAGCACACGCTGCTCGGCCAGCTTCTCGGCGAAGAACACATGGCTCGCCGGGCCCTCGGGTGGGACCCCGGGTGTGGCCGGGCGAGTCATCAGCGTGCCGTCGAACGACCAGGTGAGAAAGTGCGGCACCGCCGATGGGCCGAGCCCCATGATGCGGGCCATGGCGATGGCCGGGATGGGCATCGCGTAGCCCTCGTGCAGATCGGCCACGTCAGCCGCGAACATCTCGTCGACCAGCCGGTTGCACTCGGCGGTGATGAACGGCTCGATGTCGCGCATGCGGTGGGCGGCGAACGAGGCGTTGAACAAGCGGCGGATCTGCCCGTGCCGCGGTTCCATGATCTCGCTCAGGAAGTGCTGGTCGGCGGGGATGGTCTCGACCCCGCCGGGGATGCCTGTGATCGGGCCGAGCTCGGCCCGGAACGTCTCGACGTCCTTGAGCGCCGCTTCGATGTCCTGATACCGCGACAGGTACCACGCCCCGCGCGGCGTCTTGTAGACCGGCTCCTCGGTGCGGATGCGGGCCAGCACATCGAACGGGACGCCCTCGTCGACGAACGACGGATCATGTGGGTCGAACTCGATCATGTGGTCCCCTGCCCTACGACCTGAGCGGCGCACGATGCCGCTCGGGCCGACATTACCGGCTCGGTAATGGATGCGACTTACTTGACCGCCGTTGCGTTGGGCGGCGACCCCACGCCACCGACGAGGTTCAGGGGCTTCACCACGAGCAGGCATTCGTAGCGACCGTCGGCCGCACAGTCCTCGGCCAGCGCTTCGAGATCCCACAGCTCGCCGACGACCATGCCCAAGAGTGCGATGAGGTGCGCATGCATCAACGAATCATCGCTGTCGACGGCATCAGGTCGACGGAACGGCGAGGTCGCGACGGGCGGTACGCACTCGAGCGCCACGTTGTCGGCGGCCACCAACGGCACGCGGTTGTCCCACAACCAGGCGAGCATCTCCGTGCTCTGTTCGAGGCCCGCATGACCACGACGGCCTGGATGCGCGATGCGGTGGGCGGCGTAGCCAGTGCGCAAC
>JBKJKR010000615.1:0-3204 GCA_046597135.1 Acidimicrobiales bacterium
ATGGTGGCCTTGTAGTCGACGGAGGAGCTCCGCCGCACGGACAAGTCCGCAGCATCGAACAGTTCGAGTGTGGCTTTTTCGAGCGACCCCTTGGGCAGGACCAAATTCAGCACGTCAGCACGCTACCGGCGTCATTCGCCATCGTTGGCCGATTTGGCGGATCGTCCGGGCGGCCGCAGGACGAGCCGTACGTCGGGCCCCAGACGCAGGACGGACTGGAACTCGCCCCGCCAGACCTCGGCGAGGGTGGCTGCGCCTGCGCCGGTGAACATCGGGCGAGCGTCGTCGCCACCGAAGATCACCGGAGCAAGGTAGACGACGTACTCGTCGACCAGGCCGGAGGCGTGGAAGCGCCCGGCCACGGTGGCCCCGCCCTCGACCAACACCTGCACCACCCCTGCCGCGGCCAGTTCGGCAAGAACGTCGGGAAGCGGTCCGCGACATGATCGAGCGGGTTGCACGCGCGCACCCGGGTCGACGTGGCCGAGCACGACGCGCAGAGGGTCGAGACCGGCGTCGGGCACCTCGCCCGCCGCGTGGAAGTCGCGCACGGTGAGCGACGGGTCGTCGGCGCGCACGGTGCCCGCGCCGACCACGATGGCGTCGCTCTCGGCCCGGAGCCGATGCGCGTCGGCGCGCGCCTCGGGGCCGGTGATCCATTGCGAGGTGCCGTCGGGCGCGGCGATGCGGCCGTCGAGTGATGCCCCGAGCTTGAGCACGACGTACGGCCGTCCGAGGGTGCGATGCGTGATGTACGCCCGCAACTGCTCGGTGATGGCGGCCTCGGCCACGCCGACGTCGACCTCGACCCCTGCCGCACGCAACCGTGCGATGCCGCGGCCCGCCACGAGCGGGTCGGGGTCGGCGATGCCGACGACGACACGCGCCACACCTGCGTCGACGATGGCGTCGGCGCACGGACCGGTGCGACCCTGGTGCGAACACGGTTCGAGCGTGGTGTAGAGCGTCGAACCGCGTGCGTGCTCACCCGCGGCGCGGAGCGCACCGATCTCGGCGTGTGCGCCGCCGGGCGCGCTCGTGGCGCCCTGGAAGACGTCGCCGGCCCGACTCACGACCACGGCACCCACCCACGGGTTCGGCGGGGCGAGCAGCCGCACCGTGGACGCATTGGCCACCGCTAGCCGCATGAACCGCTCGTCGTGCGAGCGATCGATGTCGGGCGAGTGACCGGTGCCGGCCATCAGTGGGCGGTCGGCGCGTCGACCATGAGCCGCACCGCGTGCGGCACGACGTCGATGACCGCCTCGAGACACTCGGCCGCGCCTTTCGGCGAACCGGGCGTGTTGAGCACCAGTGCGGACCCGAGCGTGCCCGCGACGCCACGCGACAGCCGGCCGAGGGGGTTCACGAGGCGCATGGCCTCGGCGAGTCCGGGGGCCTCGCGCTCGAGCACCGAGCGAGTGCCTTCGGGGGTCTGGTCGCGGGGACCGAACCCGGTTCCGCCGGTGGTGACGATGAGCCCGGTGAAACCGGAAGCGAGCGAGCGGAGCGCGGCCGCGACGTTGTCGCGACCGTCGGCCACGACCTGTCGATCGACCACGACGACCCCGTGCGCGGTGAGCACCTCGACGAGTGCGACACCGGACTTGTCCTCGCGGGTGCCGGCGATGACGCCGTCGGAGACGGTGAGCACCTTCGCTTCGATACCGGTGGTGTCGTGGTCAGCCATGGTGCACGAGGTTACCGTCGCCGTGGTGGGGTGGGCCGGAGCGCAGTGCGCATCGGTCACGGCGCTCGTCGGCGTCGCCCCATAGGGTGGCGCCCGCATGAACGACATCGACCCGTCCGCGCCTCTCGCGGAGCTCCCGCGCGAGCGGCTCGCGAGCGGCGAGGTGCCCACCGTCGGGAACGTCTTGCGCGATCGTTACGTGCGTCGATTCGTGAGCGCGCAGTTCGCCACCTCGATCGGCATCTTCCTGCAGATCGCGGTGCTGGCGAAGCAGGTCTACGACATCACCGACAGCACGCTCGCGCTCGGCGTGCTGGGTCTGGTCGAGTTCGCCCCGGCCGTCATGTTGGTGCTCGTCACCGGCACTGTCGCCGATCGGTTCGACCGCCGCAAGGTGGCCGCGTGCGCACTGGTCGGACAGTCGCTCGCCACCCTTGCGCTGTTGCTCTACGCGCGCACGGAGCCCACCGAGGCCTGGCCCCTGTTCGTCATCGCGTTCGGCTACGGGATCGCCCGCGCGTTCATGTCGCCTTCCACCCGCTCGATGCCTCCGATGATCGCGCCAGACAACGGCTTGCCGCGGATGATCGCCGTGTCGTCCATCGCGATGACGCTCGCGGTCATCATCGGCCCGGCGGCCTCGGGCTTCTTGTACTCGTCGGGCGCCTGGGTCGCGTACGCCGTGTCGTTGGGGGCTCAGCTCCTGGGTCTCGTCGGCATCTTGTCGGTGCGGTTCCGGCGAATCCCACCTCGCTCGACCGAGCGACCCACGATGCACAGCGCACTCGAGGGGCTCCGCTTCATCCGCCACACCCCGCTGTTGTTCGCGGCCATCGCGCTCGATCTGTTCGCCGTGCTGTTCGGCGGGGCGGTCGCCCTGTTGCCGGCCATCGCCGAGGACCGGCTCGGCGTCGGCAACGTCGGGTACGGATGGCTTCGCGCGTCGGTGGGCATCGGTGGCGGATTGATGGCCATCGCGCTGTCGTTCCGGCCCGTGCAGCGCAACATCGGCCGGGTGCTCCTGTTCGTCGTCGCCATCTTCGGCGCGGCCACAGTCGTGCTGGGTCTCACGCGCAACTACGCGCTGGCGTTCGTGTCGCTGGCGGTGCTCAGCGGGGCCGACATGGTGAGCATGGTCATCCGCAGCACGCTCGTGCCGCTCGCCACCCCCGACGACAAGCGCGGCCGGGTGTTCGCGGTCGAGATGCTCTTCATCGGCGCCTCGAACGAGCTCGGCGCGTTCGAGAGCGGCGTCGCCGCAGCCATCATGGGCACCGCGGCAGCCGTGGTCACCGGCGGGGTCGCGACGCTCGTCGTGGTCGGCGTGTGGTGGGTCTTCTTCCCGGCGTTGCGCAACGTCGATCGTTACGAAGACCTGCCGAACCACGCCGGGCCCTCGGGCTGAGGAAGCGGCGGGTTCAGCGGTACCGATAGCGGAACAGGCACATGCCGTCGGTGCCCTGGTCCTGAGGAAGAAGACGGGCACCCCGCTCGTCGCGACGCCATGGCCCACC
>JBKJKR010000637.1:0-2617 GCA_046597135.1 Acidimicrobiales bacterium
CTCGACACCGTCGACCGGTTGCTGTCGACGACGCGCGCCGTGCGCAAGCGGCTCGACCTCGACCGCGCCGTGCCGCGCGACGTGGTCGTCGATTGCCTACGACTGTCGGTCTACGCACCCAACGCGTCGAACGCGCAGCGGTGGCGTTGGGTGCTCGTCCAGGACCCCACGTCTCGCGCCACGATCGGCGAGTGGTACCGCACCCACATCTCGCCCCCGATGGAGGCGTTGCTCGAGCAACGGCGGGCCGACGGTGACGAGGCCGGGGTGCGCCACAGCGAGTCGGTGCTGCACCTCGGCGCGATCTTCGACCGCGTGCCCATGGTGGCGATCGTGTGCGTCGAGGGCCGCATCGAGGACGACCCCACCCTGAACGGCGCGACCTGGTTGCTCGGTTCGGTGTTCCAGGCGGTGTGGAGCTTCCAGTTGGCGCTGCGCAGCCGCGGGCTCGGCAGCACGTTCACCACGGCCCACGTGCTGTTCGAACACGAGCTGCGCGAGTTCCTCGGCATACCCGACACGCACAGCGTGGTGTGCATGATCCCGCTCGCGTACACCAAGGGCACCGACTTCAAGCCGGCGCCCCGCCGCCCGGTCGAGGAGATCGCGTTCGTCGATCGGTGGGGCAGCCGGCTCTGACCGGCGTGCCGGGAGGCGCGGTGGTTCAGACCTCGATCAGACCTCGATCACCACGGGGATGATCATCGGTCGGCGTCGGGTGTGTTCGCTGACGAAGCTGCCGGCGGTGCGCCGGACGACCTTCTGCAGCGACTCGACGTCAGCCCGCTTCGACGCGCCGAGCGTGTTGTCGATGGCTCGATGGACGGCATCGGCGCACCGGTCGAGCAGATCGGAGGATCCGCCTTCGTGCACCCACCCCTTGGTGATGAGCTCGGGGGCGCCGACGACGGCTGATTCGTACAGGTCCACGGTGACGAGGATCAGCAGGAAGCCCTCCTCGGCCAGCACTCGTCGGTCGCGCAGCACGCCTTGGCCGATGTCGCCGATGCCGGAGCCGTCGACGTACAGGTAGCCGGCGGGTATGGGGGCGCCCTTGGCGATGGCGTCGTCGGTGAGGACGAGTTGATCGCCGTCCTCGCACACGATGACGTGGTCGTCGGCAACACCCATCTGCTTGGCGATGCGGGCGTGGGCGATGAGGTGGCGGTACTCGCCGTGCACGGGCGTGAACCACTCGGGTTGGGCGATGGAGAGCAGGGTCTTGAGCTCCTCGGCCTTTGCGTGGCCGGTGGCGTGCACGTCCTCGATGCCGGAGTGCACCACCTCGACCCCACGACGGGCGAGCGCGTCGAGGACCTTGGTGACGTTCATCTCGTTGCCGGGGATGGGGTGCGAGCTCAGGATGACCGTGTCGTCGGCGGTGAGCCGCAGCCATCGGCTCTCGCCGGAGGCCATGAGGGTGAGGGCCGACATCGGTTCGCCCTGTGAGCCGGTCGAGATGATGCATACCTTGCTGGGGGGAAGATCGACGACCTCGGCGATGTCGCGGAGGCTCGCGTCGGGGATGTGGAGGAGGCCCATGTCGCGGGCGAGCTTCACGTTCTTCTGCATCGAACGGCCCAGGGGAGCGATGATCCGGCCGAATGCCACTGCGGCGTCGGCGATCTGTTGCACCCGGTGGATGTGGCTCGCGAAGCAGGCGGTGACGATGCGGCGGCCCTCGTTCGCGTGGAACAGGTCGTAGAGCGTCTTGCCGACCGATGTCTCCGAACGTGAGTGACCGGGCTCGCACGCGTTGGTGGAGTCGGACAGGAGAAGCCGGATGCCGTCACCCTTCGCGAGGGCGCCCATCGCGGCGAGGTCGGTGCGGCGACCGTCGACCGGGTTCAGATCGATCTTGAAGTCGCCGGTGTGCAGGATCGTCCCCTGCGGTGTGTGGAACGCCGTCGCGAAGCCGTGCGGCACCGAGTGGGTGACAGGGATGAACTCGCAGTCGAACGGCCCGAAGCGGCGTCGTTCGTTGTCGGCCACGACGAGGAACTCGGTCTTCTTCAACAAGCCGGCTTCTTCGATGCGGCTCCGGGCCAGGCCGAGCGCCAAAGCGGAACCGATGATGGGGAAGGACAGCTCACGCAGGAGGAACGACAGGCCACCCATGTGGTCCTCGTGTCCGTGGGTGATGATGCAACCTTCGATGCGGCTGCGGTTCTTGCGCAGATACTCGAAGTCGGGGAGCACCAGGTCGACGCCCAACATGTCGGCGTCGGGGAACATGAGGCCGCAGTCGAGCAACATGATGCGCTCGTCGACCTCGATGGCGGCGCAGTTGCGGCCGATCTCGCCCAAACCGCCGAGGAAGGTGATGGTCACGGGTGCGGGCATGAGGCGGGCTCCTTGCGGCGCTTCAGCGCGCGGTGGTCGTGGGACGAGTGTGGTCGGCGCCCCATTGGGACCACGAACCGGGGTACAGCAACGTCTTGTCGCCGAAGCCGGCGATGTCGAGCGCGAGCAGGTCGTGACAGGCGGTGACCCCGGAGCCGCAGTAGCAGGCGATGGTCGTTGCGTCGGCGGCGCCCAGTGCGTCGAACCGGGCCCGCAGGGCGGCGGGCTCGAGCAGGGTGCCGTCCGGTGCGAGGTTGCCGGCCCACGGTGCACT
>JBKJKR010000127.1:0-10266 GCA_046597135.1 Acidimicrobiales bacterium
ACACGATCGAAAGGTGGCGCAAGCCATGCGTACCGGAGTGTTCTTGTTCGGCGCCGTGGAGATGGACGACGTGGGCGCCGGTCCCCCCGCGCCGACCGATCGTCGCTACACCCAGAAGCACATGTGGGACGCCGCGACACGCCTGCTCGACGTCGGCGTCGCGACCGAGCGCCACGGCTTCGACATCTTCTGGCTCACCGAGCACCACTTCCAGTACGAGGGCTACGAAGTGGTGCCGAACGGCATCCTCTTCGCCGCGATCCTCGCCGAGCGCACCTCGCGGCTGAAGATCGGCGCGATGTTCAACATCGTTCCCCAGTGGCATCCGCTGCGCCTCGCCGAGGACTTCGCCACGATGCACAACATCTCGGGCGGCCGCGGCATCCTCGGCGTCGGTCGCGGCACCGTGCCCCGAGAGGCCGAGCCGCTCGGCACGCGAATCGGCAGCTTCGACAATCCCGACAAGGCCGACTCCGACCGCATCAACCGCGAGATGTTCGACGAGGCGATGGACGTCATCGTGCAGGCGTTCGAGAACGAGACCTTCTCGTTCCACGGCACGCACTTCGACTTCCCCCCACCTGGCATTCCCGATCGAGGCGGCACGGTGCAAGAGCTCACGCTCGTGCCGCGACCGTTGTACCCGTACGAGATCTGGCAAGCGATCACGTCACCCCCGACGCTCGACTACGTACCGCGCAAAGGTTGGGGCGGCGTGTTCTGGCTCCAGCACCACGACTTCATCGCCCGGCACTGGGAAGGCTTCGCCGAACGGTACGAGGCGGCACAGGGTCATTTGCTCGAACCGGGCGAGAAGCGCATGTTGGTGCTGAACGTGCGCATCGGCGACACCCACGAGGAGGCGCTCGCCGCAGCACGACCGGGGCACGACGAGTTCTGGAAGTTCCTCGGACCGTACGGATGGAGCCGCGGGTATCGCGGCGCCGACGGCAAGCCCGTTGCGCCCGGGCTCATCCCGTCGCTCGAGGATTCGCTCGATCAGCGCACCTGGATCGTCGGGACCCCCGAGGTCGTCGCCGAAGGGATCGCGGCCTATCGCGACCGACTCGACCTGCGCGACCTCACCCTGTTCCCCCATTTCCCCGGCAACACGTATGCCGACACCGAAGAGCAACTGCAGCGGTACGCCGAACACGTCCGACCCTTGCTCTGAGGAGACGCGCATGCGCACGCACGACCTCATCCTCGACGGCGCTCGCCGTCACCCCGATCGTCCGGCAGTGACCTGGGTCGACCGCGGTCGAACCCTCACCTACGCCGACGCAGCGCAGGCCATGGACCCAATGGCCGGCGCGCTCTCGGGCTGGGCGTCGAGCCCGGCGATCGCGTGATGGTGTTCGCGCCCAACGGGCTCGATTACGTGAACGACTGCACACCTCGCGTGCTCGTGCACGTCGGCGCGACGCAAGAAGAAGCGTCCCGGACCGGCCGCGACCCGCACGACGAGTTCTGCCGGTTCCTCGCGCAGTACGGGCGGTTCTCGGGTTACCTCGGCCAGGAGTCGGGCAACGCGCTCGGCTACCAACCGACGCTCGAGGAATCGGTCGGGCAGCAGATCATGGCCATCGGCTCGGTCGACGAGGTGGTCGAGACGATCGGGATGTACCGCCAACCACGCAGCGCGCTCCGATGACCACGAACGCAACTGACCAAGGAGCCCGATGAGCACCGTCTTGCACAACGCCCGTACCCCAGCCGGAACGAGCATCGACGTGGTCATCGTCGACGGCTTCGTGACCGAGATCCTCGAGGTCGGCGCGGCAGTCGCCGGAGCGGGTGATGTGCAGCACGATCTCGATGGGTTGTTGTTACTGCCCGCGCCGGCCGAGCCACATGCCCACCTCGACAAAGCGTTCACCGCAGACCTGGTCGAGAACCGAACGGGTGATCTGCTCGGCGCCATCCTCGCCTGGACCGCGCACCGACCGACGTTGACGGTGGAGGACATCGCACGACGCGCCGAGGCGGCCGTGCGACTCAGCCTCGCGAACGGCATCACCGCCATCCGCACCCACGTCGACGTCGGCTCGGACGTCGGCCTACGAGGGATCGAAGCGCTGTGCATCGTGCGCGATCGGATGCGTTCCATGGTCGACATCGAGATC
The DNA here is from genome assembly GCA_046597135.1 of Acidimicrobiales bacterium. Lineage (GTDB taxonomy): Bacteria > Actinomycetota > Acidimicrobiia > Acidimicrobiales > WLNW01 > WLNW01. The sequence continues at coordinate 2,127 of JBKJKR010000127.1, forward strand.
GTCACGCTGGTTGCGCCGTCGCTGATGGGGTGGACCGTCGCAGATCAGACGGCACTGCTGTGCGAAGCAATGGCCATTGGGGCCGACACCGTCGGCGGCGCTCCCTACCTCGACCCCGACCCTGCTGCGGCCATCGACCGACTCGTTGCCGTCGCGCTCGATCACGATGCCGCCATCGATCTCCACACCGACGAGACGCTCGACCCGGCCGTGCTGACCTTGCGCGACTTCGCGCGCATCGTGGGTCAGGCCGGCCTGCAGGGACGCGCTGCGGCCAGCCATTGCGTGAGCCTGGGCGTGCAGTCGCACGACATCCAGCGCGAGGTCGCCGAGGCCTGCGCCGAAGCGGGCGTGAGCATCATCACGCTGCCCCAGACGAACCTGTTCCTGCAGTCGCGCGAGATCCGCACCAGCGTCCCTCGCGGGCTCACCGCCATCGCTTCGTTGCTCGAGGCCGGTGTCACGGTGGCGGGCGGCGCTGACAATCTGCAGGACCCCTTCAACACCGTCGGACGCGGCGACCCGATGGAGACTGCGGCACTGCTGGTGATGGCCGGTCACCTGGCTCCTGGGCTCGCGTACGACCTCGTGTCGAACCAGCCGCGGCGCGCCATGGGGCTCCCTGCGGTCGGACTCTTCGCCGGCAGCCCGGCAGAGTTCATCGCCGTCGATGCACCCACCATCCGTTCCGCAGTGGCGATGACCCCGATCGAACGGCGCGTCTTCCACCAGGGACGCCTCGTCGCGCGCACCAGTGTGGTGACGGAGTTCGCCGAGTGACCCCGCGGGACCCAAGACGCAACGAGGGCGACAGACAACGTCGCTAGCTTCTGGAAGACTCCGCCCGAGCTCAACAACGCAGGCACCGAGGTCATGAAGAACGACGGCCTCATCGGCCACGGCACCAACACCACGCTCAGCGACTTCGACCTCGCTCGTGTCCAGAAGCCCATCGACAACGTGAAGGCCGGCCTCGATGACCATGCCAACAAGGCGGTCGCCCCGGCCGACATCGTCACGAACGACCTCATCGACAAGAGCATCACCCTCAAGTGACGACCATGACTGATCCACATGACAGCGTGACGCTCATCCGGGGCGGCCACGTGCTGACCATGGCACCAGTCGGTGACCTGATCGATGGTGCGGTCGCGATCCGCGGCCGCACCATCGTCGCGGTCGGCTCCTATCCGGAGCTGGCCACGCAGTACCCCGACGCGACCGTGGTCGGTGACGAGCACAGCGTGGTCCTACCGGGCTTCGTCAATGCGCACAACCACCTCTCCGAGGCGCTCATCTGTGGCGTCGGCGAGGACATGACCCTCTTCGAATGGGTGGCCCGGATCATCCGGCCCGTGGGCGAGATCCTGAACCAGGAGATGGCCTACGTCGGCTCGCTGGTCAAGGGCGCCGAGATGCTGCTGTCGGGCACGACCACCGTGAACGACATGTTCTGCTACACCGCACCGCGCAACCTCGCGACGCTCGGCGTCGTGCGCGGCCTCGAAGAGGTCGGGCTTCGCGGCGTGCTCTCCTTCGGTGCCATGGACAGCGGCTACGGCGAGGAAGTGGGGGCCGACGGCGACATCGTCGCCCACCTCTTGGCCGAGCACGAGGCGCTCGCCGCCGCGTGTGCCTCCTCGGAACGACAGATCTTCCGCCTCGGCATCGCCACCGTGCACGCGCAGAGCGACCGCCTTTTCGACGCCAGCATCGCCTTCGCCAAGAACAACGCGTTCGCCGTGCACACCCACATCGCCGAGGTGCGCGAGGAGATCACCACCGCGCACATCCGCTGGGGGACCAACACGCTCGGCCGTGCCAACCTGCACGGCCTTCTCGACTGCGAGCTCATCGCCGCGCACTGCGTGTGGCTGAACGAGCACGACATCTCGCTCCTGGGCCACAACCACATCAACGTGGCCCACAACCCCGTCGCGAACATGATCCTCGCGTCGGGCGTCTGCCAGGTCCCGCGTCTGCGAGCGGCCGGCATCAACGTCGGCATCGGCACCGACGGCGCGGCGTCGAACGACTCGAACAACATGATCGAGGCGATCAAGTGCGCGGCGCTCCTGCAGAAGGTGCACACGCTCGACCCACGATCGATCCTCGCGACCGACGTTTTGCAGATGGCCACCATCGAAGGCGCTCGGGCCTTGGCGATCGACCACCTGGTCGGGTCGCTCGAGGTGGGCAAGCGGGCCGACATCGTGCGCATGCGCGGCGACCTGCCCGGGCTCGCCAACGTGCACGATCCGTATCAGCGGGTCGTCTACTCGAGTGGGCCCGCCGACATCGCCGACGTGTGGGTCGACGGCATGCGTCGGGTGGCCGGCGGCGCGATCACCGCCGGCGATGTGCACGAATGGGTTGCCGCGTCGAAGCCCCTCGCCGCCGAACTCGTGACACGGGCCGGCCTCACCGACTTCTCGGTGCTGGCTCGCCAGCAGCGCGCGACATGACGGTGCTCGACCTCCCCGAATACCGCGTGGGCGACCCACTGGTGGGTGTGACCCTCGCGGTGCGCCGCGACCCGCTCACTGCGATGCTCGCCTCGAGTTCGCAGGCACGCCGATCGCTGCGGGCACGAGCGTGTACCACCCACCGCGCCAGCCCACTCCCTCGACGAGATCTACCGCGACCCCATGCGGTTCACGCCCGAACGCTCCGTCACGAACGCCGAATGCCCTCGGGCCGCGCAAGCCACCTTCGGAGGCGGGTCCCACATCTGCCTCGGCCAACCGCTCGCTCGCAACGAGGAACCTCTTGCCCTCGCGATCGTCACGGCTCAGTTCACGCTCGAGCTCCAGCAGCCGGTGTCGCTCGACGCCCGCCTCGCGGGCGTGGTGAGCCCGGTAGCCCGCGCCATCCCCGTGCGGATCCGTCGCCGCTGACCCGCCGACTTCTGTTCGACAACGACGGTCAGTCGGTGCGCGGGAACGCGAAAGCCGCGATCTCGGCCATGGCCGTGCCGAGGATGTCGACCGCCAGATCGCACTGCTTCGCGCCGAGCTCCGCGTTCGCGCCGCGGGGATCGCCGATGTGTCCGTCCGGCCCGAAGTCGTTGGACAGCCAGCCGAAGCTGACGGAGCCACCGAAGCGGACGAACGTGTTGTCGGCGAGCGAGTCGGGGACGTTGCGGCTGAACAACGAGACGTCGACCAGGTCGGGGCGCACGTGCATCATGGCGGACGTCTCGCCGATGCCGCCGTGGATGCCCATGCCCAGCTCGCCGGGGTGCGACGTCCCGCCGTGGTCGGCCGGCACGTACGGATGCGCGAGGAACGTCAGGAACCCGTACTTCAACCGCACGTCGCGACACGCCACGTTCAAGAGCGCGCTGTTGCCGCCGTGCCCGTTGAGGAACACCAGCCGCTTCGCCGGCAGGAGCGACAGCGACCGCGCGATGTCGTCGATGACCGCGAGCATCGTGGTCGCGGAGAGCCAGACGGTCCCGGCCGACCACGCGTGCTCGTTCGACTTCGTGAACGAGAGGGTGGGCAGGAGCCACAGGTCGTGCTCGTCGCCGTAGCGCTCCACGAGCGCCGTGGCCGACGCCTCGACGAGGATCGAGTCGGTGGCGAGCGGGAGGTGTGGGCCGTGCTGTTCGAGCGAACCGAAAGGCTGGATCAGGATCGAGCTCTCGGACACCCGTGCGACAAGATCAGGAGCGGCATGGTCGGAGACCAATCGGGTCGTCATGGCCCAGACGATACGGACCCAAGGTTTCGCTCGGGTTTCGAGGAGCGGGTTGTGGCACAGGACATCGAGCGTTCACAGAGCCGTGACCGGAGTGCGCGTCAGGGTCAGCAGCATGACCGCATGCTCACCGTGACCGGAGCGTCGGTGGTGTGGACCGGCGCGAACGAGTACCAGCACGTCGACGTCCATTGCGAGAGTGCACGTGTCGCGCGCATCGAACCATCGGACCCGGACCGACGCGATCCCGTCGCCCGTCTCGACGCATCCGGTTGCGTCGTGGTGCCCGGCTTGGTGAACGCGCACCACCACCTGCTGCAGTCGGCGTTCCGCACCGCGCCCGACACACGCCACGTGCCCATGCCCGAGTGGCTGGCCGCCATGCGCCGCCACTACGCGGAGGTCGGCATCGACGAAGAGCTCGTGCTGGCCGCGGCGTCGGTCGGCATCGCCGAGTCGCTGCTGAACGGGGTCACCACCGTCGCCGACCATCACCTCAACTGGCCGGCCGACCTCGGAGCGCGCGCCGCCGTCGCCGGCGCGACGACCATCGCCGCTCGCCAACTCGGCATGCGCCTGGTATTCGTCCACGGCACCGCGGGCGACGACATCGATCTGGCCGTGCGCTCCATCGAACGGGTGCTGCACGAGAACGGGCCCGGCGACAGCCGCTGGCAGCTCGCGGTCGGCCCATCGGGCATCCACAGCGACGGGCCCGACATGTTCCGCGCGTTGGCCGAGCTGGCGGCGACCTACGGACTCCGGCGGCGCACCCAGTCGAACGAACAGATCGACGTGGCCATCGCGCTCGAACGGTACGGCCGACGACCCATCGACCTGCTCGAGGAGTGGGGATGGCTCCCCCGACGTCACGCTCGCGCACTGCTGCGACGTGGACGCATCCGAGATCGCCCGCATCGCCGCGAACGGCGTCACCGTGACCCATGCGCCGGGTTGCGACCTGCCACAAGGCTGGGGTGTCGCGCCCGTCGCGAAGCTGCTCGACGCCGGCGTGCGGGTCGGGCTCGGCACCAGCGGAGGCGGCAGCAACGACGCCGGGCACCTGCTCGCCGACGCCCGACTCGCCATGCAGATCGCACCCCTCGCGGGACGGCCGCTCGACGCACGCACGTTCCTGCGTGCGGCCACCCAGGGCGGCGCGCATGGCATCGGGCGGCCCGACCTCGGCTCGCTCGAGCCCGGTTCGGCCGCCGACCTGTGCGTGTACGACGTGAGCGGTGTGGCCGACGCCGGTGTCGCCGACCCGGTGGCCGGCCTGTTGTGGACCTCGCCCGGGCGACGCCCGCGCCACGTGGTGGTCGGGGGCGATGTGGTGGTGCGCGACTACCGGCTCGTCACGGGCGACGACTCCCGACTCGCCTCGTCGCTGCAGGACCTCCTCGCATCGCGTAAGCGATCACGCGCCGGAAACCACCGCGTAACGGCCGGCTGAGAGCATCACCGCATGGATGCAGACGCGATCATCGTCGGTGGCGGACACAACGGGCTCGTGTGCGGGGCGTACCTCGCGAAGGCCGGCTTGCGCGTCCTCGTGCTCGAGGCCAGACCGACCCCCGGAGGATGCGCGTCCACCGTCGATGCCGTGGGCGCACGGGTCAACGTGTGCAACTGCGATCATCTCGCGTTCCGCACCACACCGATCGCCGACGAGCTCGGCCTCGACGCGTTCGGACTCCGCTATCTCGACGTCGATCCGGCCCAGCTCTCGGTCCCGTGGAACGGCACCACCCCCTGGTACTCGTTCCACGACATCGATCGCACGCTCGACTCGCTGCGCCGCACGCACCCCGACGAGGCCGACAACTACGCGCGCTACGTGAAGGTCGCGAAACCGGCGGCCGAGCTCATGCTCGAGATGGCCACCCAGGTGCCGACCGTTCCGCATGCCGCCCGCCGTGTGCTCGATCGGCGCGCCCGCGGCGTCCGCACGCTGCTCGCGTGGAGCCGGCGCTCGGTCGGCGAGGTGCTCAGCGGCTTCTTCCACAGCGAGGCCTTGCTGGCCCCCGTAGTGGTCACGGGCCCCGCAGTGTGGGGGCTGTCACCCGAGACCCCGAACACCGGCCTGGGTGCGGTCGGCTACACGCTCAAGCACCTCGGTCAGGTCGGTCGACCCGAAGGCGGCAGCGGTTCGCTGCCGAATGCACTCGCCGCATCGATCGTGGCGCGCGGCGGCACCATCCGCTGCGGTTCGTCCGTGTCGCGCATCCTCGCCGACGCAACGGGCGTGCGTGGCGTCGTGCTCGAGGACGGGACGGCCTTCGAGGCACCGCGTGTCGTGGTGGCCTGCGACCCCACCGACGCGCTCCTGCACTGGCTCGCACCGGCCCCGGCGAACCTGGCGTCGCTCGTCGCACGCTGGCGCGACCGACCACACCGTGACGGGTACGAGTCGAAGATCGACGCGGTGCTCGAGGAACTGCCGCCACTCCCCCAGCACGACGCCGCAGGCGGCGACGCACTCGGCGTCGAGCGGCCATGGATCTCGACGACGATCGTCGCGCCCGCGCTCCGCGATCTCGGCGAGGCCTACCGGCTCATGGGCGACGGCATCATGGCGGAGCGACCGCCGCTCTTCGTCAACCTGCCGTCGGTGCTCGACCCGTCGATGCGGGTCACCACGCCGGGCACCACGACGCCGGCACACGTGCTGAGCCTCGAGGTCCTGTACACGCCCTATGGCCTTCGAGGTGGCTGGCCCGGCTCGGCCGAGCCGGAACGCTGGCTCGATCTGCTCGGCACGCTCGTGGGCGCCGACGTGCGGGCCTTGGTGCGCGACTGGCGCGTCGTGACCCCACCCGTCTACGAGACAGAGTTCCGCATGCGCAAGGGCCACGCGCCGTCGTTCGCCGGTGGCCCGGTGGCCGCGCTGGTGGGTCACGACCGTGAGCTCACCCGCTACGAGACGCCGCTCGTCGGGCTCTTCCTCACCGGCGCGGCCACGTTCCCCGGCGCGGGTGTGTGGGGCGCCTCGGGGCGCAACGCCGCGCACGTCATCCTCGCCGATCGCCGCCGCCGGCCGATCGCCGCCGCACGTGCGCTGCTCAGCGCGGCGCGACGAACGGGACCCGAAGCCGCGACGACCCCGGATGCAGTTCCCGCGTGACCTGCGTCGCGGCACCGGCGCTGACGTTCACGTCGATCTCCGGATAGGCGCTCGGCGCGATCGCCACGCGGAGCCTCGCTCCCGCGGCGAGCGCTGCGTGCACGGGCGACAACGTCACCTCGAACCGCCCTTTGCCACGCACCGCCCCGAATGCGAGGTTCTCGACGCGCCCGTCGGACGCGACCTCGCTCAGCGTGACGCACACGTCGTCCGACGGTGCGTTGCTGCGCACCTCGGTGGCGAAGGTCGCGGAGCCGAAGAGCTCCACCGGTTCCTGTAGTGGCGCCGACGTGAAGCACAGGACGTCCGCCCGATCCTGGACGGCCCGCTGATCGGCCCGCCCAACACCTCCGGCGCCGTCGGTGTACCCGCCGCCCGCGGTGAACACCGGCACCATGGGTTGGTGCACGGTGAACGCCCCGACACCCGCGCCCGGGCCGTCGACCAGGCGTCCGTCACCGAAGCGCGTCGTGGCGTCCGACATGCTCGCCAGCCCGTACTGGTGCCACGTCACGTCGGGGGCCTCGGCCCATGACCGCCACGCCGTCGTGTTGCAGGCCAGCGAGCGCACGCCGGGTGTCGTTCCGCCAACCGAGCACCGAGACGGGGCCGTCGTAGGCCGCCACGTCGCGCCATCCGGCGGAGCCGAACGTGTCGAACCAGCCGATGGTGAACAGCGCGGGGACGTCGAGGCGCGACACATCGACCGCCGGCCCGCATCGCCCCGCGGCCCAGGCGTCCCACAGCGGCCATTCCTCGACCCGGCCGGTCGCACACCGAGCGGCGAGCGTCTCGGCCGCGCGAGCAGCGCCGCCACCGAATTGCCCGAAGACCGTCATCGCAAGGTTCCAGGCGTGCAGATGATGCGCGCGACCCGCTCGCTACCATCGCGTGCCTATGCGGCTGGTCCTTGCTCGATGCACGGTCGACTACCAGGGACGCCTCAGCGCCCACCTCCCCGAGGCCCCCCGCCTCATCATGGTCAAGGCCGACGGCTGTGTGGCCATCCACGCTGACGGTGGCGCCTACAAGCCGCTCAACTGGATGAACGCGCCGAATCGCCTCGTCGTCGACACGGAGACCGGCGTGTGGGTGGTCACCAACGCCAAGGGGGAGACGCTCACGATCACCGTGCACGAGGTACTTGCCGAGGTCACCGAGGAGCTCGGCGTCGACCCCGGTCTGCGCAAGGACGGAGTCGAGGCGCACCTGCAGGAACTGCTGGCCGCCAACCCCACGGTGATCGCCGAAGGACTCCGCCTGGTGCGCCGTGAGTACCCCACCGACATCGGCCCCGTCGACCTGTTGTGCCGC
>JBKJKR010000178.1:0-3835 GCA_046597135.1 Acidimicrobiales bacterium
CTCGGCCGAGGCGTTCAGCCGTTCGCCGAGCGTGGTGCGCGGCTTGTGGATGCCGGGTGTGTCGACGAAGACGATCTGCGCGTCGGGCCGGGTGAGCACGCCCCGCACCTGCGTGCGGGTGGTCTGGGGCTTGTCGGACACGATCGACACCTTGGTACCGAGGATGCGGTTGATGAGCGTGGACTTGCCGGTGTTGGGCCGACCGACGAAGGTGACGAATCCGGTTCTCATGAGCGGCGCTCCGCGGCCGAGCCGGCGCCCGACGCGCCGGCGTTGGCCGTGGAGGCGTTGGCCGCGGCATCGGCGTCGGCCGCGTCGGCGGACTCCTCGGGCGGAGCGGGGGCGATGCGCACTCGCATGATGCGACGCCCCTGCATGCGGTCGACCCGGAACCGGTAGCCGCACACGTCGGCCTCTTCGCCGATGGTGGGCACATGGCCGAGCATGTTGAAGATGAGGCCGCCGACGGTGTCCCAGTCGTCGTCGGGGAACTCCGTCTCGAGCACGTCGCTGAGCTCGTCGATGGACATGCGACCGTGCACGCGCATCGCACCGCCACCGAGCGACACCACATCGGGATCGTCGAGGTCGAACTCGTCGTTGATGTCGCCGACCAGTTCCTCGAGCAGATCCTCGAGCGTGACGAGGCCGGCGGTGCCGCCGTACTCGTCGACGGCCAGCGCCATGTGGAACTTGCCGGCTTGCATCTCGCGCAGCATGTCAACGACCTTCTTCGTCTCGGGAACGAAGTGCACGCGTCGCGCGAGTCGCGATACCGCTTCGTCGGTCTGCCCGCGCCGGTAGGCGCGGACGAGGTCCTTCAGATACACGAGCCCGACGATGTCGTCGATGCCATCGCCGATGACCGGCACCCGCGAAAAGCCTTCTTCGATCACGGCGCTCAGCGCGTCGTTCACGCTCGCGGTGGCCTCGACGGTGACCATGTCGGCGCGCGGCACCATGACCTCGCGCACGATCGTGTCGCCGAACTCGATGACCGACTCGATGAGCTCGCGCTCGTCGTGTTCGATGACCTCGTCGACCGCCGCGGCGTGAAGGATGTGCAACAGCTCGGCCTCGTTGACGAACGGACCTTGTGCGAGGCCCTTGCCGGGGATGAGGACGTTGGTGATGCCGATGAAGAACCGGCTCGCGATGCGCAGCGGGAAGAACTTTACGAGCCAGGTGACCGGTCGGGCGGCGAACAGCGCACCGCGTTCGGGATGCAACACGGCCCACGTCTTGGGCAGAGCCTCGGTGAGCACGAAGAACACCACGACGTTGAGCACCGTGCCGAGCAACACGCCGATAGGACCGAACAAGCGGTCGGCCACGACACCGGTGAGGACCGCCTGCACGGTGGCACCGATGTTGACCGCAAGGATGATGGGGTTGAGGAACCGCTCGGGCTCGCGGATGAGGTCGTAGAGCGACTTGCCGTTGCGCGTTCCCTCGGCCGCAAGCGCCTGCGCGCGAGTGATCGCCAACCGGTTCAACGCGGTCTCGGCCACCGCGAGGAACGCGAGCAGGAACAGGAGCAGCACGATCACGGCGATCAGCCACGCGTCGACCGTGGTGAAGGTGACTGCGAGCATCGAACTCATGAATGCGGCTGGTGCGCGCCGAACGAGGCGGGCGCGGGGCCGTTCCAATGGTGCGACTCGAGCAGTGCGAGCTCGCGTGCCTGCATGTGCGTGGTGTCGTCGAGCACGGCGTGGTCGTGGCCGAGCACGTGGAGCACACCGTGCACGATGAGCAGCGCAAGCTCGTCGTCGAGGACACCCGCGTGCTCGGGCGCGTTGGCCAGCGCGACGCTCGGGCACACCACAACATCGCCGAGGAGCACGGGTGCGCCGTCGGTACCGCGCATCTCGCCCGCGGCGGCGGCCGAGTCGGCGTCGAGCGGGAACGACAGCACATCGGTGGCGTACGACTCGCCCATGTGCTCCTCGTTGAGCTCGGCCATGTCGGCCTCGTCGACGAAGGCCAAGGTGAGCTCACCCTCATGGATGCCTTCGGCGGCCAGCACGCGTTCGGCGAGCAGAACCCACCGTGCGAGGTCGACCGGTACCGCGAGCTGTTCGTCGTATCCGAAGACGGTGGCGCTCATCGGCGTTTGTTCACGTCGACGACGGACGCACGGTCGTACGCCTCGACGATGTCCTGCACTATGCGGTGGCGCACGACGTCGCGACTGGTGAGGTGCACGAAGTCGAGGCCGTCGATGTGTTCGAGCAGATCCTCGAGCCCGTCGAGGCCGCTGCGGCCGCCCGGCACGTCGACCTGTGAGCGGTCGCCGGTGATGACGGCGCGTGAGCCGAAGCCGATGCGGGTGAGGAACATCTTCATCTGCTCGGGCGTGGTGTTCTGGGCCTCGTCGAGGATGATGAAGCTGTTGTTGAGCGTGCGGCCGCGCATGAACGCGAGCGGCGCCACCTCGACGCTGCCCTTCTCGAGCAGCTTCTGCGTGCCCTCGGCGTCGACCATGTCGTACAGCGCGTCGTACAGAGGGCGCAGGTACGGGTCGACCTTGGCCATGAGATCGCCGGGCAGGAAGCCGAGCCGTTCGCCGGCCTCGACCGCCGGGCGGGTGAGGATGATGCGATCGACGCGCTTGGCCTGGAACGCCTGCACCGCCATGGCGATGGCCAACCACGACTTGCCGGTGCCCGCCGGGCCGATGCCGAACGTGATGACGTTCTTGGCGATGGCTTCGACGTAGCGCTTCTGGCCGGTGGACTTGGGGCGGATGGGCACGCCCCGCGACGTGCGCAGGATCTGCGTGGTGAGCACTTCACTCGGGCGTTCGTTGACGCGCACCATGTCGATGGCACGGGTGACCGTGCGCGACTCGAGCGGGTGGCCTTGCTGCAACAGCACCACGAGCTCCTCGAAGACTCGCGCCACCGTGGGTGCGTTGGCGCCGGTCACGGTGATCTCGTTGCCCCGCACGTGCACGACGGTGTCGGCGAAGGCCGCTTCGACCAGGCGCAGCAGTTCGTCGCGGGGGCCGAGCAGCGCGGCCATGAGGTGGTTGCCGGGCACGTTGATCTTGACTGGCGTGGACGACTCGGCGCCTGGGCCTTCGAGGGGACTGCTGAGCCCGGCGCTGGTTGAGGGTTGGGTCATGTTCCCCATGAGCCTATTGACCGCGCGGCCGAAGTGGCGAGAACCTGGGGTCGATGACCGCCCCGCCGGCCGCGTCGGATCCGTTCGCGGACGACGGCGACCCGTTCGCCAAGATCCTCGAAGGAATCGCCGAAGCCCGCGTGGACGACGCGGTGGCCACCCGCGAGCGGGCCCGGTGGGCGGCCCGGCGCGCCGAGGAGGACGCCACCTTCGCCGGTGCGCTGGTGGACCTGGCCGAGCGACAAGCGGTGGTGCGCCTGCAGGTGCGGGGCGGACACGATCTCGTGGGCACCCCCGTGGCCCTGGGACCGGATTGCGTGGCGGTGACCACCGCAGGCGGGCAGGCCTTCGTGCGGCTGCACCACCTCACGGCCATCCGCAGCCTGCCCGGCCACGGACTGGTGCCGACCGGACCTCCGCCCGCCGCAGTCCGTGCCATCACACGAACCCTGCACGATGTGGTCGGTGATGCCACCGCCGAACGGGCGGACGTACACGTGCTCCTCGACGACGGGCGCGACGCCCGGGGCACACTTCGCGCCATGGGTGTGGACGTGCTCACCCTGCGCGAGAACAACGAAGGACAGGCCACGGTTCTCGTGTCGTTCGACGCCGTGGCTGCGGTGACACTGCTGACCGAACACTGACGGCGAGCAGCCCGACACCCGAGAGACCCGCGGGGCGGTGCGCCTCGGCGACGCCGCGG
>JBKJKR010000207.1:0-7266 GCA_046597135.1 Acidimicrobiales bacterium
GTGCGTCCGGCCGCATTCAGGGTCGGCGCACCACCATCGCCGTGGCAGCACCGTTGTCGCCGCCGCCTGGCGAGTGGACAACCACCCTGTGCACGTCGTGGGTGGAACCCGCGTACCTCGAGCCCGATGTCGGGTGGTGTGAGCCGGGCGGCGCGCCGGCCTCACCGCTCGCCAACGGTGGCGCGTTCGGGGCGAAGCAGCATTCGCCGGTCGGCGAGGTCGCCCGAGATCTGGCCGGGCGAGAGGGACGAACCGTGGCGGTGGTGCTCGGTCGCGAGGACACCGTGCGGCTCGGGCCGAAACGTCCGCCCATGGCGTTCGGCGTCCGCGCCGACGGGTCGGGCGTGGTTCGCGTGGCACGCACCCCCGGGGTCGCCGACGCGATCCGGTCAGTTGCCCCGATGCTCGTGGTCGACGAGGTCGATGTCGTGGGCCCGGCCACTTCGAGCGCCATTCGCGGTGCCGGCTGGGTCGAAGCCGCGGTCGCGGTCGCGGCAGCCACCGGCGCGAGGCAGATCACGTCGCCCGATGGCGCCGTGGCGTCGGCCACGTTCGTCCCCGACGAGGGCAACGGAGCGATCGACGTCGTGGTGCGATGCGGCGCAGCGCTCGACGCAACCGTGCTGCGCAGCTACTGCATCGGCGCCGCGCACATGGCCTACAGCTGGGTCACGAGCGAGCAGCTCGCGGTCGACGCGACCGGCGCCGTGCACGACCTCACCGTTCGCAGCTTCGGCATCGTGCGAGCCGGCGACACGCCGTCGATCGACGTCACGGTGGAACCGGACGACGGGCCACCGGTCAACGGTTCCGATGCCGTGTTCGCCGCCGTGGCACTCGCCGTGTGGCAGGCGCGCGGGTTGCCCCCCGAGTGGCCGTGCGGCCGGTAACCTCGGCCGGGTGACGGTCAACAAGCCTCTCGGTCCCTATTCGCCCGCGGTGCGCGCCGGCGACTTCCTCGTCGTGAGCGGCCAGACCGGTTCCGTCGACGGAAAGCTCGTGGCGGGTGGTCTCGACGCGGAGTGCCGCCAGGTCCTGGCCAACCTGCGCGGCGTGCTCGAGGCCAATGGTGCGTCCATGGCTCACGTGGTCAAGACCAACGTCTTCCTCACCGACATGGCCGACTTCGCGGCGATGAACGCGCGGTACGTCGACGCGTTCGGCGATCACCGCCCGGCACGATCCACCGTCTGCGTCGCCGGGTTGCCCCTCGGCGCCTGCGTCGAGATCGAAGCGTGGGCCTACATCGCGCCGACCGAGTAGCCCCGACGCTCCGCAGCTACCATCGTGCCCATGGGTGGCACCGTGGTGATGATCGTGATCCTCGTTCTGTTCCCGATCGCCGTGTTCATGAGCGGCGCGGTCGGCGCAGCGCTCGTCGGCACGGTGCTCAAGCGCGACCGCGATGCCGCGCACGAAGGCACGGAGTACCTCACCATCTCCGAGAGCGACCCGTACCAGCGCTGAGCCTCCCGAAGGCCCGGCGTCAGATCGCCCAGCGAGACTGGCCGAACGAGTAGCCCACCGACCGCACGGTCTGGATGAGGTTGGCGTGCTCCTCGCCGAGCTTCGCCCGCAAGCGACGGATGTGCACGTCGACGGTGCGGGCACCGCCGAAGTAGTCGTACCCCCACACCCGGGACAGCAGCGTCTCGCGGCTGAACACCTTGCCCGGGTGCGACGCGAGGAACTTCAGCAGCTCGTACTCCATGTAGGTGAGATCGAGCGGGCGTCCGTTGATGGCGGCTTGGTAGGTCTCGAGGTTGAGCACCAGACCGCTGTGCTCGATGACCTCGGCGCGTGCGCTGCGGCCGCTGCGCCACAGTGCGTGCTTCAACCGGGCCTCGAACTCGCGCGGCTGGAACGGCCAGAGGCAGAAGTCGTCGTAGAGGTCGTCGCGCAGATCGAGCTCGGCGAGCTGCGCACCGCTGACCAACAGCATCAGCGGTTCGAGCGGCCGGTCGTTCTTGCGCAGCGCGCGACACAGCGCGAACGCGCCCTCGGGGTTCCGATCGGCGACCACGATCGCACCGCCCCAGCCGTCATCGGGTTCGTCTCGACGCGCGGCGATGTCGTCGCTGACGGCCCGCCACGACCAACCGGTGAGGTCGAGCATCTGGATGAGCTCGGGTGGCGCTGGGTTCGGGAACACGAGAAAGGGCTGCATCGCGTCACCAGATCGGCAGGTAGCGGTTCAGCTCGAACTGGGTGACCTGTCGCTGGTACTCCCGCCACTCGGCGCGACGGTTTCGGAGGAACCACTCGAAGATGTGCTCGCCGACGGTTTCGCGCACGAGCTCGCTGCCCTCCATCTCGACGAGGGCGTTGTCGAGTGAGTCGGGGAGCGGTCGGATGCCGAGCTCGGCCCGGGCCGCCGCGCTCATCTCGTACAGGTTGCCCTTGGCCTCGAGGGGCAGGGGGTAGCCCTCCTCGATTCCCTTGAGGCCGGCGGCGAGCAACACGGAGTAGGCGAGGTACGGGTTGTTGGCCGAGTCGATCGCGCGGTATTCGATGCGGGTGGACGCGGACTTGCCCCGCTTGGGCACCGGGACCCGCACGAGCGCGCTCTGGTTGTTGCGTGCCCACGAGACGTACTGCGGGGCCTCGTAGCCCTCGTTCAGTCGCTTGTACGAGTTGACGAGCTGGTTGGTGACGGCCGTCATCTCGCGCGCATGTACGAGTAACCCGGCGATGAACGAACGTGCCGTTGCGGAGAGGCCACCTTCTTCGTCGGGGTCGTAGAAGACGTTCTGCTCGCCCCGGAAAAGCGACAGGTGGGTGTGCATGCCGGAGCCTTGCACGCCGTTCAGCGGCTTGGGCATGAACGTGGCCCACACGCCGGCGTCGAGTGCGATCTTCCGCACGACGAGTCGGAGCGTCATGATGTTGTCGGCCATCGACAGCGCTTCGCTGTACTGGAGATCGATCTCGTGTTGGCTCGGGCTGTCCTCGTGGAAGCTGTACTCGACGGGGATGCCCAACGCCTCGAGCATGTGCAGCGTGCGGCGCCGAAGATCGCTCGCGACGTCGGCGGTGGTGAGGTCGAAGTACGACGCACGATCGAGCGGCTTCGGCTCGTTCGAAGGGTCGCCATCGGCGAAGTAGAAGAACTCGACCTCGGGTGCGGTGAAGAAGGTATAGCCCTTGTCCTGGGCCTTCTTCAGGTTTCGGCGCAGCACCTGGCGGGGGTCACCCTCGAACGGCGACCCGTCGAGGTTCTCGATGTCGCAGAACATGAGCGCGGTGGCTTCGTCGTCGCGGGCCCAGGGCAACAGCTCGAAGCTGCCGGGATCGGGACGAGCGAGCACGTCGCTCTCCTGCACCCGGCTGAACCCGTCGATCGATGAACCGTCGAACTGGAGGCCTTCGTCGAAGACCGCGTCGAGCTCGGCGGGGGAGATCGCGATGGACTTGAGTTGGCCGAGCACATCGGTGAACCACAGGCGGATGAGCCGCACGCCGCGCTCCTCGACGGTGCGCAGTACGTATTCCTGCTGGCGTTCCATGACAGCTATCTTGGCAGCCAGGGTCGTTCACGGGAGAGCCCGCCCTTGTCGTTCACACGCCGTTCACAGTGACGGAACGGGAGCGATACAGGTTGACGGTTAGCTTTCTGTGCACACCGCTTTGTACTGGGTCGGGCCAGATGCTCGGCTCAACCATCAGACAAGAGTTGGAGATGCCCGTGGCGTACCGCGCTGAATACATCTGGATCGACGGAACCAAGCCGATTCCGCTCATGCGTTCGAAGACCAAGATCCTCGCCGACGGCGCGAAGCCCGGCACGTGGGGTTTCGACGGTTCGAGCACCAACCAGGCGCCCGGCCACAACTCCGACTGCGTGCTCGAGCCGGCGTTCACCTGCCTCGACCCGCTTCGTGGGCCGAAGGACGTCCTCGTGCTGTGCGAGGTGCGGCTGCCCGGTACGAACGAGCCGCACACCACCAACACGCGCGCCGCGTGCGTCGAGACGGCCAACAAGTACAAGTCGTTCGAACCGCTGTTCGGCATCGAGCAGGAGTACACGTTCTTCAAGGAAGGCCGTCCGCTCGGCTTCCCCGCGAACGGCTACCCCGCGCCGCAGGGTCCGTACTACTGCGGTGTCGGTGCCGACGAGGTCTTCGGTCGCGACATCGTCGAGGCGCACACCACGGCGTGCATCGACGCCGGCCTGGCCATCAGCGGCACCAACGCCGAGGTCATGCCCGGTCAGTGGGAGTTCCAGATCGGCCCGGTCGGCACCGTCGAGGTCGCCGATCATCTGTGGATGGGCCGTTACCTGCTCTACCGCATCGCCGAGGACTTCGGCGTGAACGCCTCCATCATCGCCAAGCCCATGCGGGGCGACTGGAACGGCGCCGGCGCCCACACCAACTTCTCCACCAAGCAGATGCGCGCCAACGGCGGCTGGGACCACATCATCGCGGCGTGCGAAGCGCTCGGCGCCCCCGGCAAGCCGGCCGAGCACATCGCGGCCTACGGCGTCGGGACCGAGGAGCGCCTCACCGGCGCCCACGAGACGGCCCACTGGTCCACCTTCAAGTACGGCGTGTCCGACCGCGGGGCCTCGGTGCGCATCCCGTGGCAGTGCGCCATCGACAAGAAGGGCTACATCGAAGATCGTCGCCCGAACGCCAACATGGATCCGTACGTGGTGTCGCGCCTCATCACCAACACGGTGTGCGAGGCCGCTGCGGCGACCAAGCCGGCGAAGGCCCCGGCCAAGGCGGGCGCCAAGAAGAAGTGATCGCGTCGCAGCATCGCGCCGCGACGATCGAGTGGTTCGCATGACGGGGGAGGCTTCGGCCTCCCCCGCTCGCGTACCGGCGACGTTGACGCGACGCTCGCGAAGTCATCACGGTTTCCTAACATCGCGACCGCAGACTGCGCAGAGCGTGAGCGGGAACCGCTCGCGGCGGTTCATCAGTGGGCCTAGTCGAGGAGCGAACGCATGAGAAGAGCAGCGGTTGCCGGTATCGCAGCGCTGTCCATCGCCGGGGGATCCGTCGCGATCGCGGCGGTCGTCCCGGTGGCCACGGCGTTGGCGCAGGATTCGGGCGCCACGACCACCACGGCGCCGGGCTCCAGCGCCACGGTCCCCACGCCACGGGCACCCAAGGCCGAGCGCCCAGGCGCAGGTCGCACGCGCGACGGCATCCTCGGGTCCCTCGTCACTGACGGCACGATCACCCAGGAGCAGGCCGACAAGATCAAGGCGCGCTTCGGTGAGGCGGCGACCAAAGCCCGCGCCGGCCTCGCCGAGAAGCGTGACGCGGTGCGCGAGAAGTTCGGGGCCAAGGTCGAGGAGATCGCCACGTTCCTCGGCATCTCGGCCGAGGACCTCCGGACGCAGCTGAAGACCAAGTCGCTCGGCGAGATCGCGGGCCACAAGAAGCCCGAGCTCGTCACCTTCCTCACCGACGCCGTCAACAAGCGGGTCGACGAGGCAGTGGCGGGTGGCCGCATCACGCAGGAGCAGGCCGACAAGATCAAGGCCGAGACCGCGGATCGGATCACCAAGCTCGTCGACGTGGTCGGCGGCCGCGACCGCGCAGGAAAGCTCGGGGGCTTCCGCCCGAAGGGCCCGCGTCGATAGGTGACGGCGGTTGGCCGGGCGCCCGACCCGGCTCGCTCGCCCTCTAGCGTTGCCGTCGTGACTTCCGCTCCACCGACGTCGTCTGCCCAGTCCGCTCCCGGCGAGTCGCCGTTCTTCTCGGCGAGCGACGCAGCCCGCGACCTCACGATCCTCGCCCGGCAGTTCGCCGCGGCGTTCACGACGTTCGCCGGCTCGACCTCGCCGGGCACCGATGCCTCGCGCATCGGCTTCGCCACCGCGAGCCGGGTGCTCGGCGAGTGGGCTCAGGCGTTCGCAGCGCTGGTTCCCGAGTCGGTCCTCCTGGCGCCGGCGCGAGCCGAGGGGGCCGAGGCCCCGTTCGTTCCCGAGGCCTCGCCGCTCGCGATGCTCGGCGCGCTCGATCGAGCGCTCGCGAGGATTTCGGCGCGCGCGACGTCGGTGGCCGACGGGGCGCTGTTGCGGGCCGTGGCGCACGCCAGGGTGGATCTGGCCGAGCTCCGCGCCGACCTCGCCCCGCTGGAGGGCTCGCGCCCAGGGGTCTGACCTCGTCTGGGTCGTCGGGTTCGATTGCATCGACCAACGATCCCGGTATCTTGTGGCCCATGTGGTGTGCGGAACACGCCCGGTACACTTGCTCGCCTGACCGGTTCCGTGCGTGCGGCACCGGCGCAGTCAGCAACCCATCCATCCGACGTGTCACGGCCGCTGTCCGAGTCACGAGCCCGATTCACGAGTAGGTGCGTCTTGCCGAAAGAGCGCGTCGAGCGGGATGAGGAAGACCTCGCCAGGCTGTACCACACCGACATCGGCCAGTACCCGTTGTTGACGAAGGACGACGAGGTCCGTCTCGCCCAGCAGATCGAATCGGGCAACGCCGCGCGCGGCGAGCTCGAAGATCCCAAGGCGCAGCTCACCCCGGCTCGCAAGACGCAACTAAAGCGCGAGATCCGTCGCGGAGAAGACGCCGAACGCACATTCGTGCAGTCGAACCTCCGCCTCGTGGTCTCCATCGCGAAGAAGTACCAGGCGTCGGGTCTGCCGCTGCTCGATCTCATCCAAGAGGGCAACCTCGGCCTGATGCACGCCGTCGAGAAGTTCGACTGGCGCAAGGGCTTCAAGTTCTCCACGTACGCCACGTGGTGGATCCGTCAGGCCATCACCCGCGGCATCGCCAACACCGGCCGCACCATCCGCCTCCCCGTGCATGCCGGCGACACGCTCGCCCGGTTGCAGAAGGCCCGGGCCCGCCTCGAGCTGAAGCTCGGCCGGCCGGCCACCTTGTCCGAGCTCTCGGCCGAGGTCGAAATGCCCGAGGACAAGGTCACCGAGGCACTGCGCTTCGCCGCCGAGCCCCTCTCGTTGTCCGAGCCCCTTCGCGAGGACGGCGACGCCGAGCTCGGAGACGTGGTCGAGGATCGCTCCGCGGAGAGCCCCTTCGAGGTCGCGGCCACCGCGCTCCTCCCCGACGAGATCGCTCGCCTGCTCGCCCCCCTCGACGAACGCGAACGCGAGATCCTCAAGCTGCGCTTCGGTCTCGACCGTGGCGAGCCGCGCACGCTCGAAGAGGTCGGCGAGCACTTCAACCTCACCCGCGAGCGCATTCGCCAGATCGAGGCCCGCGCCATGTCGAAGCTGCGCCACCCCTCGAGCGACACCGGCGCCCGCGACCTCCTCGCCGTCTGATCGTCGGT
>JBKJKR010000279.1:0-3153 GCA_046597135.1 Acidimicrobiales bacterium
ACCGTGGCGAGAGAGTTGCAACGCAACACCCTCGCCGATGGCAGCTATCGGCCGCATGCGGCCCAGGCGATGATGCACGCTCGGCGACCGCGCCCCAAGCAACGGATCCTCGAACGAGACGAGAAGCTGCGTGGTCTCGTGCAGGGCTATTTGGATCAGCGTTGGAGCCCCGAGCAGGTCGCTCACGAACTCGAGGCCGTGCACGGCCGCCGCGTTGCGGTCGAGACGATCTATCAGGCGTTGTACAGCCCCCAGCGGGTCATTCAGCGTGAGGCCGCGAAGGTGTTGCGCACCGGGAGGCCACACCGGCGCCCTCGCCGTCGCGGCGACGAACGTCGACCCCGGTTCGTGGTGCCGATCACCTTGATCGACGAACGACCCGCCGAAGCGGACGACCGCCGCGTGGCCGGCCACTGGGAAGGCGACCTCATCGTCGGCGCGTTCAACCGCTCCGCGATTGGGACGCTCGTCGAACGAACGTCGCGCTACACCAAGCTCGTGCATCTCGACCCGGCCTCGCGCTCGGACAGTCTCCGCTACCAGCTCGAGATGATCTTCGCGGAGCTACCCGCATCGCTGCGGCGCTCGCTGACCTGGGACCAAGGCACGGAGATGTGCCACCACCACATGATCGCTGCGGTGACGAAGATGCCGGTGTACTTCTGTCGACCGGGCCGGCCATGGCAGCGACCGAGCAACGAGAACACCAACGGGCTGCTCCGCAACTACTTCCCGAATAGCAGCGACCTACGCGTGTACACCCCAGCAGACCTCGCCCGCGTTGCCGACGAGCTCAACCGGCGACCCCGCAAGACCCTCGGATGGCAGACCCCGAACGCTCTGTTCGCTACCCTTCGAACCGGATCCGCGTAGCGACGACCGCTGGAACCCACCGAGCAACTCTGGAGAGATTCACCCGAGCGCCATCAGCGGCCCATACCGACATCATCCCCGAGGGTGTGACAGCTTCGTGCGCTACCGGCCTGCTGTGGAACGATGTTGCGATGCACGTTGCTGCGTTGTTGCTTGCGAACCAAGCCATAGTGAATGAGGACGGGCTGCTCGACATCCAAGGCGGTGGGTGGGAGCACTTCACTCCGATGGCGCTGCCCGCCGAGATTTCGGGCGTTGTCGTCGGGATCCTCGAGTTCGACGATCAAGAAGTCGGCGCAGTGGCGACGATCGAGTTCGGCCTCGCCCAGGACGGCCACGACCTCGTGCCGATGGGGTCGATGATGATCCTTTCGACGCGGAAACTGGTGCCGTTTGTGTGGGCGTTCCGTGCGGTCCTCCCCGAGTTGGGCGAGGTCCAAGCCACGCTCAGCACAAACGGCGAGCCCATCGGAAGGGTCAGCTTCTCCGTGCGCTCGCCGTCGTAGCTCATGCGGCAGCGTCGCGGCGCCCTTCGTGTCAACCTTTTGTGAGACAGCTGATGGCTGTGAATCTTTGATTCGAGGGGCGGGGAAGGACACGATGAGGCATGACTGTGAAGACGTTCGAGGTGCCCGGCGGCCAGACTCTGGTGGTGCCGGATTCGAAGCAGCCGGAGCGGGCGACGCGTCGTTCGTACCCGGCGAAGTACAAGGCGGCGATCCTCGCCGAGTATGACGGCCTGGACAAGGCTGGCAAGGGTGCGTTGTTGCGCCGTGAAGGCCTGTACACGTCGTTGATCGACGCGTGGCGCAAGCAACGCGACCGTGGCGGCATCGCGGCGTTGGAGGCGCCGGTGGGTCGCCCGGCGAAGGACCCGCGGGATCGGGAACTCGACCGGCTCCGTGTCGAGAACGCGCGGCTCGCGAAGAAGCTCGAGACCGCGGAGCGGGTGATCGAGGTGCAGGGAAAACTCTCCGCTCTCTTGGAGGACCTCGCGGCCGAGGGAGCGACCGAGACGAGCGAGCAACCGCGGCGGCGGCCGCGATGAGCACCGCGGCTGATGAGCTCGCGCCGTTGATCGGACGCCGGGGGGCGTGCGTCGCCGTCGGGATCGCGCGGGCGAGTTGGTATCGCGCGCAACGACCTCGCCCGGTCCCATCTGGAGCGACCCGATCACGACGTCCCCAACCGCGTCAGCTCTCTGACGCGGAGCGCGATGAACTCCACGGCGTGCTCATCGAGCCCCGGTTCGTGGATCAGGCCCCGGCGGAGATCTACGCGACGTTGCTCGACGAAGGCCGCTATCTGGCGTCGATCTCGACGATGTATCGCGAGCTGCACCGCCGCCACGGCGCCGTGTTGGATCGGCGCCGCCACGCCACTCACCCCGCGCGCACCCGGCCCGAGCTGCACGCGACCGGCCCGAACCAGGTGTGGTCCTGGGACGTGACCAAGCTCCGCGGACCCGCCAAGCACGAATGGTTCTTCTTGTACTGGATCCTCGACGTGTACTCGCGCTACGCCGTTGGCTGGACCATCGCGGAGCACGAGACCGGCGCGATCGCCGAGCGGCTCATCTCCGACACCATCGCTGTCCATGACGTCGACGCCACCGCGCTGACGATCCACGCCGATCGCGGCACCCAACAGACCGCACGGCCCGTCGCGCAGCTCTACGCGGACCTCGGCATCACCCGCAGCCACAGCCGACCACGCGTCTCCAACGACAACCCCTACAGCGAAGCCGCGTTCAAGACCTACAAATACCGGCCCGACTTCCCGAAACACTTCGACAGCCTCGCCCACGCAGTCGCGCACGGCGACCAGTTCTTCGACTGGTACAACTTCGAACATCACCACTGGGGCCTCGCGTTGTGCACCCCGGCGCAGGTCCACCACGGCCAAGTCGACACCGTCATCGCGCACCGCCAACACGTGCTCGACACCGCGCACGCCGCGCACCCCGAACGCTTCGTCCGCCGGCCACCCAAAGCGAAGCGACCACCCGACGAAGCCTGGATCAACCGACCCCCAGAGGAGAACGACTCAACCAGCTGAAACCCGAACAACCTGTCTCAAAAAGCTTGACACGTTCCGGACGCCCCGAGGCGGTGCGGACGAGGTGATCGTGAACCTGACTGTTCCATTTGTCCAGTGTGATGAGGGCACAGGCCCCCATCGGAGCATTCGACCCTGCAGCGTGGCGTTCAGGCTGAGCTTGGGAATCGAGAGAGAGGCGATTCATGAACCTGACTGCCTACCTTCGGGTGAGCACCGACC
>JBKJKR010000339.1:0-4285 GCA_046597135.1 Acidimicrobiales bacterium
GACGATCGTCATCGGGACCGACCGAACGAACGGGCGCATCCGTCGCCGGGCGGTTCGCCAGGTACCACGCCACCAGTCGCTCCATGGCCGCATGGCTCTTCGCGTAGTCCTCGACGACCACTTCCTGGGGGACGCCGACGGCGCGCAACAGCAGCGCAGCGAGCACGCCGGTGCGGTCCTTGCCAGCCGTGCAGTGGAACACCACCGGTCCGGGTGAACCGACCACGGCGTTGAGCGCGGCAACGATGCGGCCGCTGCTCTCGTCGATCATCTGGAGGTACGACACCACGAGCGGCTCGTCGTGGGCGATCTCCCCGATGCCCGACACGTCGTCGAGCAACGGGACGTGGCGGTACTCGATGCTCGGATGCCGCGGATCGAAGGAGCCGTCGCTGACCCGCTCGTGTGCGGTGCGCAGATCGACCACACGGGCCACGCCCAGTGCTTCGAGCTGGGCGACGTCGGCCGAGGTGCAGCGCTGGACGCCGTCGGCTCGATACACCACGCCGCGACGCGTGAAACGACCGGTCTCGGTCTCGTGTCCACCGAGGTCGCGGAAGTTGACGAGCGCATCGAAGCGCCGCCGTTCGAGATAGCCGGAACTGCGGATGAGCCGGGGTGAGGAACTCGCGGGAGCACTCGTCATGCTCGCGAACGTAGGAGTACCCGGTGAACGGTCGGCTGCATCGCTTCGACGCGGACATGGCCCTTTGATGAACTCCGTGTGGCCTGAGCTGGCAGCACGCGATGTTCCCGTGCGTTTCACCTGTCGTTCACCTCGATGTCCCGGCCACGACACCCGTCCTCCATACCGTGCTGCCCGTACCCACTGGACGCCCAAGGAGGGCTACTCCCTTGCTTTCACACAAACGCCGGTCCGCCGGTCTGCTCGCCGCAACGCTCAGCCTCGCTCTGTTCGCAGGGGCATGCGGCGACGACGGTGACACCACCGACACCACGCCGGCCGCGACCGGCTCCACCGCTTCCACTGCAGCCACCGGCAGCACCGGATCTGCCGCAGCCACCACCACGATTGCCAAGGTCGAGGTAGCCGGCACGCTCGCCGCTTCGGGCGCCACCTTCCCCAAGTCGTACTACGAGCTCGCGATCTCCGAGTTCAAGAAGGTCCAGCCCAAGGCCAACATCACCTACGCCGGTGGCGGCTCTGGCAAGGGCCGCACCGACCTCCAGTCGCAGGTCGTCGACTGGGCCGGCTCGGACGGGCTTGTCAAGGAAGCCGACAAGGCCCTGTACAAGGGTGGCGAGTTCCTCTACTTCCCCACCGTCGTCGCCCCCATCACCGTGACCTACAACCTCGACGGCGTCGACAAGCTCAACCTCTCCGCCGAGACGGTCGCCAAGATCTTCCAGGCCGAGATCAAGACCTGGGATGACCCCGCCATCGTCGCGGAGAATCCTGACGCCAAGGCCAAGCTCACGGGTCCCATCACCGTGGCCCACCGGTCCGACGGCTCCGGCACCACGGAGAACTTCACGATCTACTTGAACAAGTCGGTCGGTACCGGCGGCAGCGGCATCTGGAAGCTCAAGAGCGGCTCGACCGTCGAGTGGCCGGCCGGCACCAAGGCCGGCAACGGAAACGCCGGCGTGGCGCAGATCGTGAAAGACACGAAGGGCGCCATTGGCTACGTGGACTACTCCGACGCCAAGGCCACCGGGCTGAAGTTCGCAGCCCTCAAGAACAAGGCCGGCAAGTACGTTCTGCCGACCCTGGACGCAACCTCTGCTGCGGCCAACGGGGCCACCATCAACGCCGACCTGAGCTACGACCCGCTGTGGGCCGACGGCGACGCGACCTACCCGGTCGCCGCCCCGACCTGGATCCTGGCGTATGTCAAGCAGACCGACAAGGTCAAGGGCGACACGCTCAAGGCTTTCCTGCGGTACATGCTCACCGACGGCCAGAAGCTCGCCCCGAGCATCGACTACGCACCGCTCCCCAAGGCGCTAGCCGACAAGGCCCTCGCGCAACTCGACAAGCTCCAGATCCCGGCCTGATACCAGCTCGCGACCCTGCGTGGTCCGCAGCAAGAACGACGCGGACCACGCAGGCGACGCCCCCGAGGAACTCATGATCGAACCAGGCAACGACAAACGGAACTTCGCCAAGCGGGGCGGCCACGCCGACAGTGCGTTCCGCTACGCCACCATCGCATCGGGTGCCATCGTGCTCCTCGTGCTGGGCGCCATCGCGGTCACCGTGACGCGACGAGCGTGGCCGGCGATCGATCTCATGGGTCTCGACTTCTTCACCTCCGACCGCTGGGCCCCGAACGAGGACATCTTCGGCGCCAAGGCGTTCATCTACGGATCGGTCATCGCCTCGTCGATCGCCGTGGTGCTCGCGGTACCCGTGAGCATCGGCATCGCCCTCTTCACCACCCAGGTCGCGCCGCCCAAGTGGCGCCGCCCGATCATCTATGTCGTCGACCTGCTCGCCGTCGTCCCGTCGGTCGTGTTCGGGCTCTGGGGCCTGCTCGTGTTCTCCAAGCACGTCACCGGCTTCTACGACTTCTTGAACTCCGTCCTCGGTCCCATCCCGCTGATCGGCAACCTCTTCGGCGCGAGCTCCGGGCGGGGCTACATGACGGCGGGGATCATCCTCGCCATCATGATCACACCCATCATCACCTCGCTCGCCCGCGAAGTCATCGACACGTGCCCCCCGTCCGATCGCGAGGCCGCCTTCGCATTGGGCGCCACGCGCTGGGAGATGATCCGCGGCGCCGTGCTGCCCCACTCGAAGGGCGGTCTCGTCGGGGCGGTCATGCTCGGACTGGGCCGAGCCATGGGCGAGACCATCGCTGTCGCGCTGGTCATCGGCTCGAGCGTCAACATCTCGGCCAACCTGTTCGCCTCGGGCGACGCCCTGCCGGCCCGCATCGCCAACGAATGGGGCGAGGCCGAAGGAACGTGGCGCGCCGCGTTGATCGGGCTCGCCGTGACCCTCTTCGCCCTCACCATCCTGGTGAACGTGGTCGCCAACACCATCGTCAACCGTTCGATCAACAAGACTCAGGGAGCTCGCTGATGGCCACGATGATCGCGAATCCGCCTGCGATGCAGCTGGCCGACCTCGCCGTGAAGCGCGATCGGCGAGCGTTCATCAGCACGCTCATGACGGTGCTGATGGGCCTATGCGTCGTCGCGGTGCTCATCCCCCTGGGCGCGGTGCTCTTCACGGTCATCTCCAAGGGCGGATCGATCCTGAGCCTCGACTTCTTCACGAAGGACATCCCCGTGGTGACCCGCTCCGAAGGGCCAGGTATGGGACCCGCGATCTTCGGCACGATCATGATCACCGTGATCGCCGCCGTCATGGCGCTCCCGATCGGGATCCTCGGCGCGATCTACCTCAACGAGTACAGCGCCGGCGGCCGATTCGGCCAAGTGGTGCGGTTCATGGCCACGGTCATGACGGGTGTGCCGTCGGTGGTGATGGGCCTGTTCGTCTACATCACCTACACCTTGCGGTACAAGCAGAATGCGTTCGGTGGCTCGCTCGCCCTGGCGTTCTTGATGCTGCCCATCGTCATCCGGTCGACCGAGGAGATGTTGAAGCTCGTTCCGAACAGCCTTCGCGAGGCGTCGGCGGCACTCGGGTGTCGCAAGAGCCGCACGATCCTCGGCGTGGTGCTGCCGGCCGCGCTCCCGGGTGTGGTGTCGGGCTGTTTGCTGGCAGTAGCTCGTGCCGCCGGGGAAACCGCACCGATCCTGTTCGTCGTGGGCGCGGCGAACGCCGTGAACACCAACGCCTTCGAAGGTGTCAACACCGCCTTGTCGGCCCAGATATTCGCGAATGCCCAGCAGCCGTTCGTCGGCGCCCAGGATCGAGCCTGGGGCGCAGCGCTCACCCTTCTCACCCTTGCGTTCGTGGTCACCTTGATCGCACGCATCATCACCGCGCGGTTCGCGCTGAAGCGATAGGTGTCACCATGACCGAGTCGAGTATCAAGGAGACACGAATGGACGCCGAGACCCGGCACGATGCCGGCACGATCGAGGGCATCACGGTGAGTCGTCCCACGGCGACCAACGTCTCAACGTCGAGCACACCGGTCGGCGAGGCAGTGTTCACCGCGACCAACCTCAACGTGTTCTACGGCAAGTACCGAGCCGTGCGCGACGCCAACCTCGACCTCCACAAGAACGAGATCACCGCGTTCATCGGCCCCTCGGGTTGCGGCAAGACCACCGTCCTGCGCTGCTTCAACCGAATGAACGACCTCATCCCCGGCGCCCGCGTCGAGGGCAAGCTCACCTA
>JBKJKR010000348.1:0-6486 GCA_046597135.1 Acidimicrobiales bacterium
ATAGCTCAGGTACATGCCGGCGAAACCGGCTGCGGCACCCAGCGACCCCGCGATCCACAGCATGCGCGAGAACCGGTCGGTGAGCATGCGGGCGACGGTCGGTGGGATCACGAGCGCAGCCGCGATCAGCGTCACCCCCAGGACCTTCATGCTGGACAGGATCGCGAAGCTCAACATCAGCATGAGCAGTGCATCGACACGCGCGACGTTCACGCCCGACACCGCGGCGACCTCGGGGTCGAAGGTGGTGAACAGGAGCTTGCGATAGTTCGCGATGATCACCACTGCGGTCACGACGGTGACGCCAATGATGATGAGCATGTCCGTGGTCGACACACCGAGCACGCTGCCGAACACGGTTGCCTCGATGCTCTGCTTCACGCGGCTGTAGAGACCGAGCAGCGCGATGCCGAACGCGAAGCTCGCAGTGGTGATCACGCCGATCGCCGCGTCGGAACCGATGGCACGCTTGCGCGAGATGCGGCCGACCGCGAGCCCCGATCCGAGACCCCAGAGCCCGGCCCCGACGAAGTAGTTGACTCCGATGGCCGCGCACACGGCTGCACCGCCGAAGATCGCGTGGCTCAACCCGTGGCCGATGTAGCTCATGCTGCGCAACGTGACGTAAACGCCGAGCACACCGCACAATGCGCCGGCGAACGTGCACACGACGAGCGCATGGCGCAGGAACGCGAACTCGAGTGGCTCGAGCAACACGTTCATCGGGAACCGCTCGCTCGGCGCGCGAACGAATGGCCACCCTCGACCACGTACGGCATGCCCGCATGGTCGAGCACCTCCATCGGTGCCCCATAGGTGGCCTCGAGCACAGCCGGCGTGATCACTGTGCCGGGCGCACCCATGCCGGTCACGCACTTGTTGAGGCACACGAGGTAGGGGAGGTGCGCCGCTATGCCGTTGAGATCGTGGGTGGTGAGTGCGACCGCGATGCCATCGGCGTTCAGGTCGCCGAGCAAGTGCAGCACATCGTGGCGCGTGCGCACGTCGACACCAGATGTCGGCTCGTCGAGCAACAGCAGCTCCGGCTCCGACAGCAAGGCTCGTGCGATGAACACCCGCTGCTGTTGACCGCCCGAGAGCTGACGGATGTGGCGTGCTGCGAGATCGGCGATGCCGAGGCGGTCGAGCGTTTCGATGACGTCGCGTCGCTCGCGCGCCGTCACCCAGGGACGCATCCATCGACTCGCTCGCGACATCAGCACCGTCTCCTCGACGGTGACCGGAAAGTTCCAGTTGATCGTCTCGACCTGTGGCACATAGCCAACCTTGAGACCGGCGTCGCGGGTCACGGTGCCGGAGCACGGGGTCACCGCGCCGAGCAACAGCCGCAGGAACGTCGTCTTGCCCGACCCGGACGGCCCGACGATGCCGACGAAATCGCCGGGGTGCATCGCGAACGACACGTCGTCGAGCACGAGCGGCCCGCGATAGTGGTGCGACACTGCGTCCAACCGCACGAGCGGCTGTGAGGTCACGGCTCTCATCGCGGGTACTCGGCCCGGTCGGGCTCGGTGAGCGAGGTGTCGAATGCGGCCAAGCCGGACGCGTCGCCCCCGAGGCTCGTGACCATGGTGACGAAGTTGAACTTCATGAGCCCCAGGTACGAATGGTCGGCGGCGCCGGGAGAGCCGGGCAGGTCGTCGTCGCGCAGCTTGTCGACGTAGGCGACCCCCGCTTCCTTGCCGATCTGCTCGAGAACGGGGCTGGGGAAGACCTCCGATCCGAAGATGGCCGGCACACCGGTGCGCTCCACTTGACGGATGAGTGACGCCACCTCCTTCGGGGTGGGATCCTCGAACGACGAGACCTGGATCGCACCGATCACCTTCCAGCCGTAGTTGGCGGCGAAGTACGCGTATGCATCGTGGTAGGTGAGCAGCACACGGTTCTTCTCGGGCACCGTCGCGGTCGCGTCTCGCATCAACCGGTCGAGCTGGTCGAGCCGCGTCGCGAGCGCCTTCGCATTGGCCCGGTAGGCGTCGGCGTTCGCCCGGTCCGCGGTGGCCATGGCGGCCGCCGCGATCTCGGCGTAGCACCGAGCCATCGGCGGATTGGTCCAGAGGTGCGGGTTGGGCTTGCCGCCGTCGCGGGGAAACGAGAAGTCGTAGATGTATTCCTCGGGCGAGATCGTGCGATCACCGAGCTCGATGATCCGTGCGCCGCCGCGCAGGTTCGACTCCGCCAGCTCTCGCGTCGGGTCTTCGAGCTTGAGCCCGTTCACGAGAACCAGATCGGCGCGCGACATCACTGCGGCCACGCTGGGCTTGGGCTCGTACGTGTGGCTGTTCTCGCCCTCGGGCACCACGCCCTTCACATCGGCGAGATCGCCGGCTACCGCCGAGACGATCGACGTGATCGGCGCAACCGTCGTGACGACCTGCAGGCGCTGCGTGCGGACGCCGTCCACCGCGTGTGCGCTACTTGCGGCGGGTGGCGGACAGCTGAAGTTCGCCACCCTCTCGATCGCGGGCCCACTGCCCTCGTCGTCGGCCGCTGCGCTCGCACTGCAGCCAGCAGCGGTCAGTGCGGCGAGCACGCCGGCGACGCATCGCATGCCCTGCGTTCCTCGTCGAGCACGTGCCGGCATCGGGGCCCCCATGAGACCTTCTGTGCGACGCTCTCGCCGCTGCGACTAGTTCGCATCTGGTACCGCATCGGATTGCGATTTCCGGGTCGAACGACCTATGAGGGAATGGCGGGCAGACCGCAGATCACATTGCGCGGAAGGCGCGTACTGCGACCAGCAAGCCGCCGCCGACGATGACGACCGCGGTGACCATGGGCAGCACCGACAGCACCCGCGTCATGCGCTGACCGCGATCGGAGACCACGAGCCGCTCGATGTGCACGCGTGCCCGCACGAGGAGAAGCCCGGCCACCACGAGCGTGAACGCCATCCCGATGCCGTATGCACTCACGAGCGCCACCCCGAACCACGTACGCCCGAGCGCGACCGCGCCGAGCAGCACCACCAACGCCGACGGACTCGGCACCATGCCACCGGCGAAGCCCATCGCCACGATCCATCGCCACCCCATCGCCGACGGCACGGTCTCGCGTTCTTCGGACACTGGACTACCTATGGTGTCGTCAATCGTCCGAAGAATGGGGGAGTGGTCGTGAGCGTGGGCCGCATGCGAGTGGGGCGCATGCGGATGGGCATGGTCGTGGTGGTCGTGGTCGTGCGCGTGGGGATGGTTGTGGTCGGGGTCGGGGTCGGGGTCGTGGTCGTGCTTGGCGACGACCGGGGCGCCCGCGCCCACCAGGACCTTGGCGGGCTTCGCCGCGCCGGTAGCCGTCGGCGGCACCCAGTCGGCGTGGACGTGGCCGTGGCCGCCGGGTCCGTGGCTGTGCCAGATACCTTCCAAGCCGAGCTTGTGCATGCGGCGTGCCCGCACCAACAAGCCGATGCCGATCGATGCGAGCATCAGACCGCTGATCATGCCGAGCCACGGGTACAGCCGCTCGGGTGCGGCAACCGTCGACACGCTGAGGAGGAGCCCGAGGATGAGCACGCCGGCGGTGTGCGTCAACGTGACGCCGGCGCCGACGCCGAGGGCCTGGCGGAGCGTGCCGCGCTGGCCGACGATGTAGGCGGCCATCACGGTCTTGCCGTGGCCGGGGGCGACTGCGTGGAAGATGCCGAGCACGAACGCAATGGCCACCGACAGCGCACCGAGGCGCACGGTCAGATCGCGGGACGCGACAAGATCGGTGAACGAGCGCGTCGCCCGGTCGACACCGGGCACGGCGCTGCCCACGGTGCTCGACGGTGCGGAGGCGGCGTCGGCGGTTGCCGCCAGACGTGGGCCACCCGGTTGCGCTCGCAAGGTTGCGCGACGCACGTCGGGTGGTGACTTGATCGTTGCGTCGGGATACTGCGTGAGCGCGGCGCTCGGGCTCAGCTCCGCCACGTCGGACTGTTCGAGGCGCATGCCGTCGCCGCGCGCCGTGACCTCGTGCCAACCGACTCGGCCCGCTGCGTATCCGGACTGGAACGTGATCGCGTGGGTACCACTTCTCAGATCCACCGGCCCGTTGACCACGCACGTGAGTCGGGTCGTCGACAACCCTGCGAGACCCTCGACTATGGAGATCGACGCGCCGACACCCGTGAGCACCACCGGAGCGCCGTCGACGTTCACGTCGAGCGCGTCGGCAACCCGAGTGCACTCCCCGTCGCGATACGCCGTCTGCTCGGACTCGGAGAACACGCCGTCATTGTTGGGGTCGAGGTCGCCCTTCGCCTGCAGCGTCGGTATCTCGGCAAGGTCGATCGCGTAATCGATGGCGATGCCTTCGGGCGAGACGCGCAACGCGGCCGCGGTGTTCACGGTGAAGTTGCCGAGCGGGTGAGCGGCCGCGGGCTGGGCGAGCACCAGCACCGCGACGACGGCGGCTCCTGTAGCGGCACAGAGCTTGCGGATCATCGGGTTCCCCATTCCGGTGGAACGGCCACGCCGAGCCGGGCCGCGAGGTCCGTCACCTCGGCGCGGTTGCCGATCGCGAACCAAGGGTTGATCGCGAGCGCGTCGGTCAGCTCGGACCGGGCTTGTTCCATCGATCCGGCCGCCGCGTGGATGGCCGCCGCGTGGAACAGCAGCGTCGCGTCGCGCGTGCCGAGTCGGAGCGCCTCGTCGATCGACGTCGATGCGCCGGCCACGTCACCCGATCGGAACCGGGCCCACGCCAGCGCATCGGCGCCGTGGATGCCGGGCCGTTCGGCGTAGGCCTTGGTGGCGAGTGCGAGCGCCACCGAAGGGTCGCCGCCGTGGTCGGCTTCGAACAGTGCAGCTTCGAGATCGATCGCCGCCCCGCCGGCTTCTTCCAGCGCCGTGGTCGCGCGGACGACCTCGAAGGAACGTTGCGCGTCCTGCGGTCGTCCATCGAGCAACGCGATGTCGCCGAGAAGGGTCAGTACCCCGGGCGTCGGCAGGCGGGCCGCCAACGGGGACAGCAGCGCCGCTGCTCCCGCAAGGTCTCCGCGGGCCACGAGCACGCGCGCTCGTCCGGCGGTGGCGACGAGCTGATCGGGCGAACGGGTGAGGGCCGCCCGGTATGCCTCGTCGGCCTCGCCGATGCGCCCGTGGTTGTAGAGCAATTCGCCGCGGATCGCGTCGACGGTCGAGATGTCGAATGCCGACGCGCCCGATGCGGCGTTCTGCGCCTCACGCAAGGCCGACAACGCACCGTCGACGTCGCCGCGCAGCTCACGCAGGTACGCGACCCGCGACAGCGCAGCGAGCCCGGGCTTGCGATCGAGCAGTACCTGCAGGTCGGCCGCCGCTTCGTCGTAGCGGCCCAGTTCGATGTTGGCGTCGACGAGCACGATCAGCGCGTCGTTGCTTGCCTTCGACAAGGAGCGGGCCTCTTCGCCGAGCGATCGGGCTTCGGCGAACTGGTGCAGCGTGAGCGCGAGCTGCGCACGGGTGACGATCGTTGCGACGTCGTTCTCGAGCAGGCCCGCGGCCTTGTCGAGCGAGCGCCGGCTCAGCTCGGAGTAGGAGGGGTTCGCGGACTGCACGAGCTTCTGCGTGTATGCCGCGCCCAGCTTCTGCCACGACCGCCCATCGGCGGGCTGCGCGGCGACGGCGCTCTCGAGTTGCGCGATGGCGCTGTCGACCGTGAGGGCCACTGCCGGCCCGGTGACCGATGCTTGATCGGTCGATGCAGTGAGGAAGCGGGTAAACGAGATGGTGGCGACGACAAACAGGGCCGCGGCGACCGCGAAAGAACCGCGGTGGCGGGAGAGAAAGCCTCGAGGGGCCTTCCCTCCCGCCGCGGTCCGCACACGCGTTCCGGCCGATGTCGGAGATCCGATGCGCGTGTCCGGTTGCATGACTACCTACTTGTTACCTTTGGTACCGGACTCGTAGCCGGCCTTCGGGGGTGCCACATACGGGAACTTCCCGAGGAACGCAACGTCGTTGGCATCGACGCCGTCACCGAGCGCGTTGTTCGGTGCGATGTCGAACGCCGGGGTCAACGGAGTGGCACCGGCAAGTGCCCGCAAGGAGATGTCGACCGTGTCGTCGCCGAGGCGGCGACCGTTCGGGAAGCCATCCGTGTCGCCGCCGAGCAGGCCGAGACGGCTCTGCTTGTTCGGGTCGGCCACCTTGGGCTTGATCGCGGTGTTCAACCGGATCATCTCCGACGGGCGAACCCCCGCCGGCTTGTTGAGCCCTTCGATGCCGGTGAGGTAGATCGCCGCGATGTCGTTGCGGGGTGCGGTCGGAACCTTTACACCGGGATACAACACGGGGATCAATCGAGCGACCTCAGGATCGAGGACGCCCGCACCGAACTGCGCGTCGTCGAGCGGGTTGGACGCGTTGAACAGATCCTTCGCGCCGAGCGGCACCACGACCTCGTTGACGAGAGGCATGCCGAGACGCGAGGTCGTGGTGCCGCTCGGCGCGAAGGATCTGTTCAACGCGTCCAACCCGCTCGACGACGCGCAGTTCG